>JAKIYU010000026.1 GCA_022708385.1 Bacteroidota bacterium
TGCATACATGGCTTCAATCATTAAAGACAATGAATCTATTCCGATTATCATAAATGGTGTTGAAGATCATGTGCATATTTTATGTGTAATGTCGAAAAATATTGCGCTGTCAAAACTTGTAGAGTTTGTAAAGAAGCACAGTAGCAGATGGATAAAAACAAAGGACTCAAATTATAAAAACTTTGGTTGGCAAAACGGGTATGCCGGATTTTCTGTAAGCCCTTCATTACATGAAGTTACAAAGAACTATATTGCAAATCAGGTAAACCATCATAAAACAATCTCCTTCAAGGATGAGTATCTGGAGTTACTAAAGCTTCATGGGATAGACTTTAATGAGGATTTCCTATGGACAGATTAGAATGTTTAAAATAAACAACTTTTCAACTTACACACTTTTTAGGATGGTGTCTTTTTTAATTTGCCCTTACAGGGCGCCTTGTTTAGTTTTATGTTTATTCCTGAGGCTTCGCCTCAGGTTGAAGTAGTTCAGTCTTTCAGACTGAATTTATACCATACACCTGTATGTTTTATAAAATCAAAATTTGATATAATTTGCCACCAGCACATCAAAATTTTTAGTGAGCGCCACAGTGAGTTTACCGAGCTGCGCCTGGTCGAGCTAAAAGATTTTGCCGGTTTAAAAATAAGCCCTGAGCTGTACGGTGCCGAAATGCACGGTTTTATTTTTTCCGGGAACCCTGCCGTCGTACATCAGGCTGAGTTGCATATTGTTTTTAAGGTTTTTCTGGTAAAGTACATTCCATGTCATGTTGTGGCCTGCCTGCAGCGCATCGAGCATTTCGTAAGCCAGCGGGGTATTGGCAGGCGCACTAAAGCCAATGTTGATATAAGCCGCTTTGACCATCAGGTTGCCTTTTTCGGCCTGGCTGTACCGACATTCGGCCCCAGCCTGCCTGAAGTAAGCCTTTTCTTTATTTCCCTGTGTGTTAAGTTTTTCGGCATAACGGCCCGACAAGCTAAAACGAAACCGCGTATTGGGCTGGTACGACAGTACAGGCTCCGCTTCACGAATAACCAGACTGTAATTGCGGGTACTGAAATATTCCGACTGGAACTCTTTTTCTGAGTTCTGGCCTGTAATATTCAGGAAAAACTTTCTGTAAAAACAAAACTTCAGCCTGAGCATATTGTTGTTCAGCGCCCTGCTTTCGAAGCCGTTTATAAGAAGGGCTTTGGCTTTATTGCTGTGGTAATTGTAATCGAACCCGAAAACCGAAGAAGCGCTGTTGTACGAAAAGGTGTTTTTAAGCACGGTGTTGTCGGTAAGCAGGCTGGTATCTGAAAGACTAAGTGTTATGGGGTTCATCAGCAGGCCTGTTTTGGCAGTGGTTTTCTGTAAAAGCTGCAGGGTAAATTGTTCCGAAAAACGTGTCATAAACTTCAGGAATCCTTTCCGTTTGCTCCATACCGAAGCCGGACTGAGGTGGACAATCTGGTTAAACTGGCCGGCATAGGCTTTAATATAAGTGCCTGTTGGTACAATTACTTTTATATAATTGGCCTGGTCCTGATATACAGCCACTTCGAACTCGTCCAGCTCTTTGATATTGTTGTTGTTATAGTCGGTCCATGTGTAAGCGCCCTGCCCGGGTTGCACCTCCGCGTAAATAAATTCATTTTTAACCTCAAGGCCTGAGCTTGTTTCGTAGAAAGAGTTCAGCGACAACAGTCCTTTAAAGAGCTTCCCCCCATACTCAAGCCTTCCAATGAAAGTGTCGTCGGGTTTAATGCCTTGCAGTTGCAGGAATGGGCTTATACGGTACAGCTTCCTGAAAGCTGAATACACATTGAGCCTGTGGAGGGCACTCTTATTAAGGGATACGGAGGCACCGGCCTCCTCAGCACGCGACGAAAAGCTGAAGGAGCCCTGAACCGGGTGAAAATCGTTTCGCAGCCGGTAAAACGTATTAAATGACCGGCTAGACGTATCGGCATTATTCAGATAGACTTCGTATTGCTCATAGCTGAAGCTGCGTGCAGTAAGGGTGTCGGTAAGTTTGTCGGCAAAACGGTTTCGTTCGGTTTCGTTTTTTAAACCCAGTGTAAACCAACCCAGTTGCCGGCCTGCATTGGCATTTTGCCTTATAAAAAGCGTGGTTGCACTGTCTGCGGATGTATTTGTTACTGATGCATTAAGCAACAAGAACATCTTTTTATGGTACAGCGCTGTGCTGAAAGTATTGAGCAGGCCTTTGTAATGCGATTCCCTGAGGTATGTTGAAGCGCTGTATGTGGCAAATGACCTTTTGGAGTCACTTAAATTGAGTTTGAGATGTGTGAAATGCTCTTCGGTAGCTAAAGGGGTAACTATGTTCCATAGCCTTTCAAATTCGGCATCCCTGTATCTTTCGATGGGCTTAAAGGTGCGTTGTGCCCATTCGTGGGAGAAAGAGGAACGAAGTTGGTAACTTTTTACACTGTCCTTATGCCATGTCTGAAAGTTATCGATTTTCAATTTTAAGGCCAACCCACTGTTGTCACTGTTGCCCAGTTTCGAAAAGGTATTGGGGTCATTATTACTGACTGCCAGTTCTAAGTCGCCACTTGTCTTTTTATTTATTTTATATGTCAAAACAGTTGTAAAGAGTTGTTGTTTCTTGGGTGTTATCAGCAAAGTAACCGGTTCATAAGCGCCCTGCCTGACGCCATTGACGGGGGCCACCCATGTAAATACCCTGCCATTGGCAGCGCTTTGTTGCTGCACATAGTTGCCGTTTCCCTGGCCTACAGAAGAAAAGCCCAGCCGGTAGTGAGCGCTGTCGGGGTGGGTGCAGTAAACAAATACAGAGTCGTAAGTAACACCGTTTACAAGCGTGTCAATCATTTTGTATAATACAAACTCCGTATTAAAATCCATGCTGTCGATATTGAGTAAAACGGCCTGGTTAAGGCTGTCGCCGATCTGGCTGAGAAGAAGTTTTTGCGCAGCTGTAAGATCCTGGTTTTGAGGCTGGCTTTTAATATCCTGCTCGGTAAAGAAATTTACCTGTAACTTAAATCGGTCGTTTTTAAGGGTATTGCCGGAATAAAACAAAGCACGTGCGTAGTTTTTATCGGAATATTCAAACTCCACTATTATTCTTTTGTCCTTGGTTATCATATTCAGGGGCATGAATATGATTTCGGCGGTGTTGTAATCGATGATGTAGTCGTTATCCCTGCCGCGCTGCAGGAGCCGCCCGTCAATATAAACCTTTTCGGTACCTGCCAGGACTATAATAAAAGATTCGTTGTTGTTGCCTTTAAGTTTATAAGGACCCTGATTGCCTTCGAGAGCCGTGATGGTTTGCCTGGCAAAACGTCCTTTTGAAATGGCGGCAGCACCTGTACTTTCTAATATAGTGGGGTTATTTTCTTCTGTGCTGTATATGATTGCGTCAAACAGACCGCCCTGGGCTTTTTTATTGAACCGCATAAAGTGTCCCGAAGGATTTTTAACCTCAAAGTCGCCCGCAGTGATTTGCATGCGTTTGTTATAAATCTGTATATAAACCTTGTCAAATTCCTGGATTTGCTGCGTGGTTCCTTCAGGCTGAACAGGGATGTTGTTGTCGGTAATGGCGGCACGTATATTCAGATTGTCGGTGAGTTTGCCGGCTAATTGAAGGTTTAATGAAGAACTGACAACGGCATCCTGATTATTGCCAACGGAGATGCCTCTCGAAATGCTGCCGTCCGATGTCATTTGTTCCAAGCTAAAGAGGTTTTGGCTTACAGGTATAGGCTGGTACAGCAAAACCATGTTATCAGCAAGGTTTTGTTTTTTTAAACTGTCGGCTGATTTATGAAAGCTGATTTCTCCGAAGTTCAGATTGAAAACCCTGTAGCGGGCAAGAATAACCGGGTATGAAGCCCTGAAATTGCTGTCGGTAATAAGCAGGGAGCTTATGTAATCAACTTTGTACATAGAGGGATTTATAAGTGCACCCTCTGTGGTGTAAAGCGTAAATGTGCCGCCTGCAATACTCAGGGTGTCGATTTTTAATGTGTCTTTTTCAGGTAAAAGTGTTTTTTGCCTCAGGTTGTGATAAACCTGACACTGCACGGTAAGATAGGTTAACAAGCCCAATAATACGGTTATAAACCTGTGCAATTGTAGGGTGTTTGCGTTTATGTCCAAAACTAAGCAAAAATATGTTACATAATATCCATTTTATGCTTTATCAAAAAAATGTGAAATAACCTATTGAAAAAAGTTGTAGATTTGTACAAAATTCGGAACAATGAAAAAAATATATCTATTAACCGCTATTTTATTATTATCCCTCAATCTTTTTTCACAAACGAGTATGTTCGAAAGGGAAGTGCCTCAGGCAGTTAAAAAAACACTCGTTGAAAAATATCCCGACATTACTGCGGCTGAGTGGTTTAAAAACAACGATACGGTTATTGAAGCCCGTTTTTCGTTAGGAAAAAAGAAAACAGCGGCAACATTTCATACCAATGGGACTTTTCTATCCTCTAGCCAGGTAGTTACACCCAAGGAAACACCCGGCATGATTTCCAATTATATCAGGGGAAACCACCCCAACCAAGTGGCAAGTATGGTCATGATGACTGAAACAGCCGATGGGAAGATTTCATATTATGTCGAAATCAAACAACCCGGTATAGCACAGGCTGTGACTAAGTTGTATTTCGATTTTTACGGCAACCTGACCAAAAAAATTGAACCCGAGGAAATTAAAATTGAAAAAGATGCCGAAGAAGGCTTAACGGATGACCTGGGAGAAGATATTGCTTCCGGTCAGCCTATTAAGAAAAAAGAACTACCCAGCAAAGTCGTTGTTTACATTGATAAAAGCATGCAAGATTATAAATTCGAAAAGGCCATCTTTGTCGAAAACCAGAAATATGGCACCCTTTACGAAGTAACCATGCGTAAACTCGGCTATAAGGAGTTTAAAACCCTTTATTTCGATTTGTTGGGCAACCTGAAAGTAGATGTGGAGAAATAATTAATGTCCGTTTTTTAGTGAGAAATTTACTTTTTGCCACCAACAATCTGCATAAACTTGCCGAAATACGTCAGATTCTGGGGGATGTTTACCATATTTACAGCCTGGACGATATAGGTTTTAAGGGAGAAATACCCGAAACTGAAAAAACACTGGAAGGCAATGCCCTGCAAAAGGCAAGGTTTATATACGATAAATATAAAACAGACTGTTTTGCCGATGATACCGGGCTTGAGATAGATGCCCTGGGAGGAGCGCCCGGCGTTTATTCGGCCCGCTTTGCGGGAGAAAAAGTTACCTACCAACAAAACAGGGATAAAGTGCGCCGCCTGCTTGCCGGAGTAGAAAAAAGGGGAGCCCGCTTCAGGACGGTTATTGCCCTGATAATGGAAGGGAAAGAATTTCTCTTTGAAGGTGTCATCAACGGCGTTATAACAAATGATGAAAGAGGGGAGGGGGGCTTTGGTTATGATGCCATTTTTCTACCTGACGGTTTTGATTTTACTTTTGCACAGATGCCACCTGAATTAAAAAACAAAATCAGCCACAGAGGTCTGGCTGTGCAAAAACTTATCACACATCTGAAAAGCCTTTAAGGATATGGATACACCAATGCCGGCCATTATAATTGTAGCATACAACCGTACTGAACCGCTTAAAAGGCTGCTGGATTCGCTGCTCAGGGCTAAATATCCCGCACAACCCATCCCGCTCATTATCAGCATCGATAAGAGCGAATCTGCACGAGTTGCTGACCTTGCTGAGGGTTTTCATTGGCCTTACGGAAAAAAAGAAGTCGTAAAACACAACGAACATAAGGGGCTTTTGAAACACCTG
Organism: Bacteroidota bacterium; assembly: GCA_022708385.1. Taxonomy (GTDB): domain Bacteria; phylum Bacteroidota; class Bacteroidia; order Bacteroidales; family PXBB01; genus JAKIYU01. The sequence continues at coordinate 5,820 of JAKIYU010000026.1, forward strand.
TTGTACATGCTTAGCCTGGCCGAAACATACGAAGACCTCATTGTGCTTGAAGACGACCTTGCAGTGTCGCCTTATTTTTACAGCTTTGCACGTCAGGCTCTTGCTTTTTACGGCAGTGCCCCCGATGTGGCAGGTGTTTCGCTGTATCACTACAGCCTGTCGGAAAGCAGTTTGCTGAAGTTCGACCCACTTGATGATAGCAGCAGCGTTTACTTTATGCAATATCCTTCATCTTGGGGTTTTGCCATTAATAAAAAACAGGCTCTGGCATTTTTGGAAAGCTATAATTCGGGCAGTCTTAACTACTTTATAAAAGAACCTTTGTTTATTAAAAACTGGCCGGCACAGTCGTGGAAAAGATTTATGACCTCTTATCTCATTAAAAGGGATAATTATTTTGTTTTTCCCCGTTTGTCGCTGACGACCAATTTTTCGCCGGCCGGAACGCATATACCTTGCAATATGGAGTTGTTCCATGTACCCATTCAAACGGCAGATATGCTTTACAGGTTTATTCCCTTTGAACAATCAATGGCAGTTTATGACAGCTATTTTGAAATGACACCCGCCTGTCTGAATAAAAGAACCCCGCTTTTTACAGGCTACAACTTTGAACTCGATTTACAGGGCTGTAAAGACCTGACAGCCTCTGATGCTCCTTATGTGCTGACCACACGACACACTTTACACCCGTTGTTTTCCTTTGCTTCAGAAATGAAACCCCTGCTTTTGAATGTCGTAAATAATGAAGCGGGTAAGGACATTTTTTTTACTTTGAAAGAACATGTTACAGAGAACCCCGGAAAAATTCATTACGGACATGCGGAATATCTGCACCGCTATTCCCATAAAATACTTTCGGGGAGATTTTCGTTTTTGAAATATTTTTATTTTTATATCCTTTACGACCTGAAATTATTTTTCGGGAAATTTCTGAAATAATTGTTTTCCCCGATGGCCTCAAAAAAAGTAATCCCAACAACAGCCGTAACACGGACTTTCGTGTCCAGAAAATACTATCCGCTGCTTTTAGTTGTGTTTACGTTTCTGCTTTATACCAACAGTCTTTTTAATCATTATAACCTCGATGATGAGCTGGTAACGCGCCGGCATCCGTTGACGTCGCAAGGGGTAAGCGCCCTGGCAACTATCTTTACCACACCTTATTACAGCAGTAAGAGTGTTTCGTACGAATACAGGCCGCTGGTACTGGCTAGTTTTGCCATAGAACATACACTTTTTGGTGAAAGCCCTTTTATAAGCCACCTGATTAATGTCCTGCTTTATACCTTGTCGGTGCTTGTACTTTATCTGCTCTTAAAAAAGTGGTTTGGCGGCAGCAGGGAGGAGCTTATTTTGATGATTTCTTTATTGTTTGCGGCGCACCCCCTGCATACCGAAGCGGTTTGCAGCATCAAAAACAGAGATGAAATTTTGTCCCTGTTGTTTGCATTGCTTGCGGCTTACACATCTTGTTTTTATATAAAGAAAAATACCTTGCCGTTTCTGTTTCTTTCGGCTTTTCTTTTTGTATTGGCACTGCTGTCAAAATCTGGTGTTATAACTTTTGCCTTTATAATTCCATTTACACTTATCCTTTTTTCAGGTGCCACGTTCAGACAAACTGTCTTTATCACGGTGCTTTTAAGTATCATAACAGGTTTCTTCGCCCCGTTTTACAATTTCTCGCATAAAGTCATGCTTGCTTTTACGGTGTTTGCTGCAGTGCTGATAGCTTATGGACTCATGCGTTTAAGTAAGGAACATGTAAAGTCTGTGGTGGAATTTATTAAAAGCTTATGGAAAAACAAGGAATATGCGGATGGCTTGTGGCAGCCGGAAAGGTTTTCTGCTTTGGCTATCGTCCTTGCTGCTGTATTTTTAAGTGCCACCGGTATGTTTTACAACTTCAGGCTGCTTATTTTTATTTCTCTTGTGGCTCTTGTCCTCTTGTATTTTCTGTGTGGCTTCGAAGCAAAACAGTATTTTTTTTCTGCTTTTATTTTTATTACAGCCCTGGTGGCTGTCAATTATAAACAAGCTCACATTTTAGCGTTCAGCCTGACCTTGATATTGTTTGTGCATTTCTTTATTGAGAAGAAAGCCCGCACCTATACAGTCATTTCTCTTCTGTTTCTGCTGGTGCCCTGGTTCTTATGGGCCCGTTACGAAGGTTTGTTCTGGATGGTGTATATTACTTTTATTCTGTGGCTGTATTCCGGGGAAAAATCAAAAAAATATGCCGTTATCCTGCTGGGTGTGTTCTTTATAAGTTCGCCGCTTGTTTCCTATTTAAGGCATCAGAGCCTTTTCAACAGCGGCCATTTTTACTCGCTGCTGGTGCTTGGGTTGTCCCTTTGGTTGTACCACAGGTTTAAATCCCGTTCATTGTCTTTGCTGCTGCTTACAGCTGTTATACCCATGGCGCTTGCGGTAAAGCTTTCGACTATGACAGGCTCTTACTCCGTTGTTATTGAGAAATATCTTAACCCTGCTACTGCCATAAATATTGGCGCCGATGTACTTCCCGCTGCAGGACGCCGGCTTGATATGGTTGAAATGCCTTTGAGCGTACACGACCCTTTATCGCTAAAAACGGGTACAGGGCTTGTGGCCCTGCAACATTACATCGGGCAGATGCTTTTCCCTCTCAATATGGGATTCTATTACGGATATAAATATATTGAACCACAATCTTTGTTTCATCTCAGGCCCTTGATGTCCTTATTTATACACCTGCTGTTATTAGCTCTTGCCATTTGGTTCTATAGAAAAGAAAAACTGCTTTTGTTTGGTTATATATTTTACTTGTCGTCCCTCTCGGTTTATTCAAATATTGTAGCACCGGTGCCCGGGTTAATAGCTGACCGATTTGCATTAGTACCTTCGCTGGGGTTTATTATTATGCTGGTTGCAGGACTCAATCTGGGCATAAAGGAATTTTTAAAACAACCAAAAAGTAAGAAAATTGAAAAATATGTTACAATAAGCTGTGTCGTAATTTTAGTGCTTTACAGTTACCGCACCTTTACCCGTAACACCGACTGGAAAGACCATCTGACTTTGTTCAGCAAAGATATTGAGCACCTCGATAAATCGGCCCAGGCGCACAACCTTTTAGCCACCCATCTCAACATCGCCGCAGGGAAAGAAAAAAATAACGGCAAGGCGCTTACCATGAAAGAAGATGCAGTGTTCCATTACCGGAAAGCGCTGGAGATATATCCCGATTTTTTTAATGCTTCCTACGATCTGGGGCGCACATATTATGAATTAAACAAGTACGACAGCGCCCTGTGTTTCTTTTTAAAGGCGGGCGAGCTTAACCCCGGTTTTTTCGATACCTTCCTCCAGATTGCGTATATCTACCACCAGAGAGGACAGACCGACAGCGCCGAGCTTAATTATTATAAAGCGCTGGAGTTGAAGTCCGATGTGCAAAACATTTATAAAAATCTGAGTGTAATATATTTTGGAAACGCTCGCTATGATAAGGTGATTGATATTAACATGGCTTATCAGAATCAGTTTCCCGAACTCAAAGAACCCCTTATAAACATAGCCAGGGTCTATTTTGTCAAAGCGCAATACGACAGCGCCGCCGTTTACTTCGGAAAAATATTAGAACGCGATGCCAACGATGCCGACGCAGTGATGGCCCTTATTGAAATTTACACAAAAACAAATAATAAACAAGGCGTAGATAAATACGTCCAGTACCTGAACCGCTTAAAAAACTTAAAGAATGAGTAAAAAAAACAAAGAATTGAAGGAAAGAATAAAAAAAGAACTGACAGATTTTTTTATTAATAATCCCCGCAAAAAATACAATTACAAACAAATAGCACGGCAACTCGGTATCAGCGAAAAAAACGAACGCAAAGATTTGATTTCCCTGCTGGAAACGCTGGTAAAAGAAAAATTTATTAATGAAGCCGACCGTGGTAAATATGGATTAAACCCGCAGAAAGCGTTAATTCCCAGCTTGAAGCAGGCTTATGTAACCGGTGTTGTGGATATGAAGCAGACAGGAAAAGCTTATGTGAGCTGTGAAGGCCTTGAAGAGGACGTTTATATTGCTCCAAACAATACCCAAAAGGCCCTGCATGGCGACACTGTTAAGGTATTCCTGTTCCCCAAACGCAAGGGCCGTCGCCTCGAAGGTCAGATTATTGAAGTTATTACCAGAGCGCAAAGTCTTTTTGTGGGTACCGTTCAACTATCAAAGCACTATGCGTTTCTGATACCCGATAAGCTGTCCATGCCCGTTGATATATTTATCCCTCTCGACCAGCTTAATGGCGCCACCAACGGTATTAAAGCCGTGGCCGAAATTGTCGAATGGCACGATAGTGCTAAAAACCCGACAGGAAAAATCATCAGGATACTTGGCAATGCAGGCAGCAACGAAGTGGAAATTCAGTCAATCATGGTGGACTTCGGGCTGCCGCTCATGTTCAGCGAGGATGTCGAAAAAAGTGCTGCGGCCATCTCCGACAGCATCCCGCAGGACGAAATACAAAAACGCAGGGACTTCAGAAAAGTGTTTACCATAACCATTGACCCTGCAGATGCCAAGGACTTTGACGATGCCATATCGCTGCGCAGGCTGAAAAACAACAACTGGGAAGTAGGCGTGCATATTGCCGATGTGTCGCATTACGTTACCGCCGGCTCACCCCTCGACAATGAGGCTTACAAAAGAGGCACTTCCGTTTACCTTGTCGATAGAGTCATTCCCATGCTGCCCGAGCGCCTCTCCAACAACATTTGCAGCCTCAGGGAAAATGAAGACAAGCTGTGTTTTTCGGCTGTGTTCGAATTAAACGAAAACGGTAAAATTTTCAGTACATGGTTCGGAAAAACCATAATCAATTCCGACAAGCGGTTCAATTACGATGAAGTTCAAAAAATCATAGAAGAGAAAAAAGGTCTTTATTCGGAAGAAATTCTGGTACTCGACAAACTGGCCAAAAAATTACGCGAACAACGCTTTAAAAAGGGGTCCATAGCCTTCGATACCGTAGAAGTGAAGTTTATCCTCGATGATAAAGGCAAGCCCATCGATGTGTATATCAGGGAGTCGAAAGATGCCCACAAACTTATTGAGGATTTTATGCTGCTGGCCAATAAAAAGGTGGCGGAATTTGTAGCCATGAAACCCAAAGGTGAAACCGTAAAACCTTTTATCTACAGGGTGCACGACGAGCCCAGCGCCGAGAAACTTACAACCTTTTCGGAGTTTGTGGCCAAACTCGGTTATACCATGCGCACCGATACACGTAAAAATACCATCAATTCGCTGAATACCATCCTCGAAAATTCGATGGGAAAGGGAGAAGAAAATCTTATAAACAACTTAGCCGTACGCACCATGTCCAAAGCCGTTTATTCCGACGTCAATATAGGGCATTATGGACTGGCTTTCGACTATTACACACATTTCACTTCTCCCATACGCCGTTATCCCGACCTCGTTGTGCACCGGTTGCTGTTTGAGTACCTCCAAAACAAGCCTAAACCCACCGCCTGTGATGTTGAAAAGATAGCGAAAAACTCAACTGAGTGTGAAAGAATTGCTGTTGAAGCAGAAAGAGCCTCTGTAAAGTATAAACAAGTGGAATATCTTGCCGACAAAATAGGCCAAAAGTTCAACGGTCTTATTTCCGGTGTAAGCAAATGGGGCATTTATGTGGAAGTGGAAGGGAATAAATGTGAAGGCATGGTGACTATGAAAGATATGCTGGACGACTTTTACTATCTCGACGAAGACGATTACTGCGTAATAGGGCAACGTACCAATAAACGCTACAAACTGGGCGACAAGGTAAAGATAATGGTTAAAAAAGCCGACCTCTTTAAAAAACAGCTTGACTTTATTTTTGTGGAAGATGACCTTTAAAAAAGAAATACAATCTTTATTCTCAGACCTGTTGGACGTCGTCTTTCCGGAGACCTGTTCGGCCTGCGGAAACAGGCTTTACAAAAACGAACACATGATCTGTATCTATTGCCTGAGCAATTTGCCGCGCACCCATTTTCACAACGACAACGAAAATCCTGTTTATAAAATCTTCTGGGGCAGGGTGAATGTGGAATTTGCAACTGCCTTTCTTTTCTTTTCTCCTAAAGGTATCGTCCAACACATGATACACCAGTTAAAATATAAAGGCAATAAGGATATTGGCGTTATGTTAGGACGCATGTATGGTCGGGAACTAAAAGAAAGTTCTGTATTTAGCAGCGTGCAATGTATAGTTCCAGTGCCTTTGCATCCTGCAAAACTGCGCAAAAGAGGGTATAACCAAAGCGAAATGATTGCCGAAGGGCTTTCGCAGGCACTGCAAATTCCTGTCGATACCGGCGGCTTTAAACGAAAGAAACATACCGAGTCGCAAACACGCAAAAGTCGCTACAAAAGATGGGAAAACGTGGACAATATTTTCGAAAGGGCCGAAGCGGGTATTTTCGATAATAAACATGTGTTGTTAGTTGACGATGTGATTACCACTGGCGCCACAATAGAAGCCTGCGCACAGGAAATACTAAAGGATAAAAATACCAAAGTAAGTGTGGCCGCCCTGGCTTGCGCTATGCACTTTTAGGCTGACAAACATTTATTTAGCGCATGAAAAACAAGTTGCTTAAATTTCTTATTAATACGGTTCTTGTACTGCTCAGTGTTTTTATTGCCTATTTTCTGGTCGAAGTGGTGTATTCGTGGTTGTATGTTAAAAAAATTATAAAACCCGTAGAAACTTTATGGTTTCATGAAGTCACCGACCCCGGGGGTAATTTTAAGTACGATACTGTGGCAGGTTACCGCATTTCGCAAACACCTGCCCGTTATGGGGCGGTGCTGTCGGATGGTACACTGGAAAGTATAGGTGTGCTAAAAGGCAATAACCTTGGGTTTCCCGATAAAAGAGATTTTGAGCCCCAAAAAAATAATCCGCAGTTAAAGAGAATAGCCGTATTTGGCGATTCCTATACCGCATCACAGTTTACGGATAGGTCGTGGCCTGACATAGCTGAGGATAAAATTAATGGCCTGGCATACGATTCGGTGGTATTTATGAATTTTTCGGTGGACGGCGGCGGCCTTGCCAACTGGCATAGCATCATCAGGAATATTATTTTGGGAGAGGGCTACCAGATAGATGCCGTTATTTTTGCGGTGATGGGCGACGACCTTGACAGAAAGTTTATGTGGAAAAATGATTACCGGCAAAATGCATCCGATAAAAAACTGGCCTTTAATTACCTCGGTAACTGGCAGCAGAAAAAAGCCGCAGGATTTGAAGATGTTTCAGAGGTTATGTATATGCAGAATTACCTAATACTGGACAGTGTTCAGATTGATGCCATCGAAAAAGGCACCTGGTCGTACGACCGGCAAAGGGAACTTAAACCGTACCTGTATGAGGCGCTTAAAAAGGCATTAAGGCAAATTAACTTCCCCAAAATATTCAGGAACAAGCAGCACGGTAGCACACCCTCCGTTTTTGAGCCGGAACAGGCAGCGCTGATAAAGGACCTGTCGGACGCCATTTCCGAAATGCAGGTGCCGGTTTTAACGCTGTCGCTTTATACCAACGAAAACAGATGCCAGGCTTTTGCAGCTATGATGCATGCCGCTTACTTAAGCGATGCGGGCTTCAGGCAAAGCCTCGAAACCATTGAAGAAGACAAAATTTATATAAAAAACGACGGCCACTGGAAACAGGAAGGGGCAGCGCTTTATGCCGAATACATCTATAAGGATATTTATAAATGGATGGCGGAGAAAAGAGTAATTGAGCAATAAATCACGGCAAAGTGGGGGGTGTTTAAGTATGGAACTTATAATTGAACTTTAAAACACAGTCAAACCTAAAACCATTAAAGCTGAGAGGTTGCAAATTGAAATCTCTATAAGAGGACGTAGGCGGTATTTACCGTATGCTTTTACCGAAAAGGGATTGAATATGTTAAGCGGTGTAATAAATTCAGATATAGTTAATAAATTTCTTAAAAGAGCTTTATATTAACCATTTATCTAACATAAATAAAAGTTTTTTACTTTTACAATACCAATTTTATAAATACTAGATTTAAAATGCCCAAAAGAAAAAAGGGAAATATAAAAAGCGTTTCTGAGCCGGATGTTAATTATTCGCTTTCATCACTCCACAAAGGTGAAGGTATTGAAATGGTTATTTCTTCATTCGAAGAACAGGAAGAAGCCAATTATACCTATTGGCTCAGTCTCACTCCTGAAGAAAGGTTTGAACTTCACTACAAAATGTTAGGCGTTATCTATAAAGAAAACTTAATGAAAAAGAAAAAAAATAAAAAAATTAAATTTAATATATGAATATCCTGTGTGACATGCATAAAGACTTCCTGCGCAGGTTACTGCAAGCGGGAGTCAATTTCATCGTGGTTGGTGGCTACGCTACAATTTATCATGGCTATGTGCGTGTTACCGGCGATATAGATATTTGGCTTGAACCTAATAACGACAATAAAGAAAAACTTGCTTTGATTCTTGAAAATCTGAATTTCTCGAAAGATTCGATTTCTAAAATCAGAAAACTGGACTTTACTCAGATGGTTGCTTTCCATTTTGGTACCCCTCCTGAAAAAATTGACTTTATGACACAGTTGTCAGGCATTAATTTTAGGGAGGCCTTGCTGCATAGCGAAAAATTAGACATAATCAATTTTAAAGTTCCTGTACTAAGGCTAGATGATTTGATAATAAATAAACTTTTAAGCAATCGCGCTAAAGACAAATCGGATGTTGAAGAATTGCAGAAAATTCAAAAATTAAGAAATAAAAATAGAAACAAAAATTAATGGAATCATTTTCTCAACATATAATCCTTCTCAGTCTTGCACCAGCAATGATGTTGCTTACCAAAACCTGCCAAAAACCAGAACGGGTAGGCAATTTAAAGATATTTACGAAGCAATGAATTACCTGTTACAAAAAGATAAGCAGGAAACAGAACAAAAAGAACGTAAACAGATAAGTTATAAAAATAATATGGATTAAAAAACAACAATTTTAAACGCGGAACTATGAAAAAGTATTCAATTTTATTTTTCATTTGCATTTCATTAAATGCAACTGCTTAAGAGCTGGACACAATTTTTTTAAAGAAGAATGACACAATTACCGGGACTATTTCAATAATAAATGACAAAATACTTTATTATTCCTCAAATAACAATGGGAAAAAATCTGGCGGGGGTATTTATTTAAACGAAATTAAAAGAATTGTAATTTAAAAATAGAAAATTATATTGATAATATTAGTTATAATCACCGTATTAAATTTATGAATAAGCATTATAGTTTAATGAAAACTGGTTATATTATTTCTGGAGCAGGGGGCGTTTTGTTTTTAATTGGGAATATAATTCAAATAGATTCACATAAGTACATAGGAAGGGCTTCAATATATTTAGGTGCAAACAATGTCGGGGTAAAAGTAAATTTTTAAATTCTAATAGATCTCTTCATAAAAAGTGTTATTCATGTTTCAATTAAGTGCTTTTGAAGGGGTTTTGTATGCAAACGATATGCAAATAAAAAAGGGTTGCAACTGTAATTTGTCGTAACCCTTTGATTTTCACGCTCCCCCTGCTGGACTTGGTATAAGCCTTTAAGATACAAATAATCAATACTTTATAAAACACACTTTCAAAAA
>JAKIYU010000027.1 GCA_022708385.1 Bacteroidota bacterium
CCGCCACAACATCAACCACTGAGTTTACACCTACGATAGATACTCTTTGGTGCTTTGCCGGCACCATCGGCAGCGCATGCTATACCGTTGATTTAACCCCTTATGTCGGAAATCCAAGAGTAACCATCAAATTCGAAGGCTACAACAATTACCAAAACAACCTCTATATTGACAATATTAACATAACCGGTGTGCAGGTTTCTACGCCTCCCACACCTGATTTTTCAGCTAATAAAACAAATATCTGCAAAGGAGATACGGTTGTCTTCACCGATTTATCTGCCCCCGCTGCCACGTCGTGGGCATGGACATTTCCGGGGGTACACCCACCTCTTCAAGCCTTCAGAACCCCACTGTCGTTTACAATACGGCAGGGACTTATAACGTTACCCTCTTAGCAACCAATGCCGCCGGCAGCAATACCCTTACCAAAACCAATTACATTACCGTGAACGCTACACCGGCTGTCCCCACCATATCACAAAACGGAAATATCCTCTCAACAACTGCTACCAACGTAACCTTTGCATGGTATTACAACGGCTCGCTTATTCCCAATTCCAATACCTCAAGTATTACCGTAACCAATTCAGGCGCTTATACTGTTGAGGTAACCAATACCAGCGGTTGTAAGGCCATTTCAGCAGCTTACAATTATGTGGGCAATAATCCGTACGATGCCGGTATCACAGCTATTACAACGCCTTCGGGTACCATCTGTTCAGGAACAGTTGTGCCCGTGGTTACGCTCAAAAACTTCGGTACACAAACCCTTACTTCGGCTGTTATTAAATATAAAATTGATAATGGCACAGCGGTTAATTTCAACTGGACAGGGACATTGGCGACCAATGCTACTGTAAATGTAACCCTTAATGCCTCTGGCACCACAGCCGGCGCTCATGCTATAAAGGTTTATACAAGCCTGCCCAACGGCTATACCGATACCAATCCTGCCAATGATACTGCCACAACAAACTTCAGCGTTACATCAGCCGGTGCATCTCTTCCATTCTACGAAGACTTTCAGAGTGGTTTGTTTACCACAAACAACTGGACAATTCTTAATCCAGATGCCGGCATCACTTGGGATATTTATACTACAAACGGCACTTTTACAGGTAACAAAGCCGCCAGAATGAGGTTTTTTACATATACCACCACAGGACAGAGAGACGGTATGATATCCACACCGCTCAATTTTAACGGTTATTCTGCCATTGAACTGAGCTTTGACCATGCCTATAAAAGAAAGAATACTTCTGGTACTGACTCCCTGATCATTTATGTGTCAACCGATTGCGGCGCTACATTTCCCAACAGGGTTTTTGCAAGGGGTCAGGGTACTTCAACACCCTTTGCAACGGGTTACACCAGTACAACCGAATTTACACCTGTGGACTCTACCGAGTGGTGTATGGGTAGTGTAGGCGCCGATTGTTTTACAGTCGATCTGACGGCCTACGCCGGCAATCCCAGCGTCGTCATTAAATTCGAATCCTATAACAGAAATCAGAACAACCTCTTTATTGATAATATCAATATTACGGGAACGCCTGTGACGCCTGCCCCTGTGGCCAATTTTGTGGCAAATGCCACCAATATCACAACAGGGGGCAGTGTCAATTTCACCGACCTCTCTACCAATAATCCAACAAGTTGGAGCTGGACCTTTGCCGGCGGCACCCCGGATACATCAACGGTACAGAACCCCACTGGCATTGTTTACAACACAGCGGGTACTTATAACGTGACTTTGGTGGCCACCAATGCCAACGGGAACGATACTGAGCTGAAAACAGGCTATATAACTGTCGTGGCCGGCAGTGCGCCTGTTGCCAACTTTGTAGCCAACAACACCACCATCAATGCCGGTGGTAGTGTCAATTTCACTGACCTTTCCACCAATACACCCACCAGTTGGGCCTGGACCTTTGATGGTGGCACCCCGGGTACATCAACCTTACAAAATCCGACAAATATTGTGTACAATACCCCGGGCGTTTACAATGTAACCCTTGTAGCTACCAATGCCAATGGGAACGATACCGAGCTTAAAACCGGCTACATCACCGTCAATGCCACAGGCTCTGCACCTGTAGCTGACTTTTCGGCCAATAATACCACCATCAATGCAGGGGGCAGTGTCAACTTTACCGACCTCTCCACCAATACCCCCACCAGTTGGGCATGGACCTTTGCCGGCGGCACTCCGGGTACATCAACCTCTCAAAACCCGACAAATATTGTGTACAATACCCCCGGCGTTTATAATGTAACCCTTGTAGCTACCAATGCTTTTGGCAACGATACAGAGCTGAAAACCGGTTACATCACCGTAAATGCCACAGGCTCTGCGCCGGAAGCCAATTTCATAGCCAATACTACATCGGTTAACGCAGGGGGTAATGTTAACTTTTCCGATTTATCTATAAACAACCCAACAAGCTGGAGCTGGACTTTTGCCGGTGGCACACCCGGTACCTCTACCGCACAAAACCCTGCTAATATTCTTTATAACACCCCTGGCGTTTATAATGTAACCCTTGTAGCCAGCAATGCCTTTGGTAATGATACAGAACTGAAAACCGGCTACATTACTGTGAATGCCACAGGCACTGCCCCTGTGGCCAATTTCACGGCCAATACGACCACCATCAATGTGGGTGGAACCGTCAACTTTACCGACCTGTCGGCAAATTCTCCCACAAGCTGGAGCTGGACTTTTAACGGCGGCACACCTGCAAGCTCTACACTGCAAAATCCCTCCGGCATTACCTACAGTGCCGCAGGTACATACGACGTAACACTTTACGTCAGTAACGGTTTTGGGAATGATACTGAAGTAAAAACAGCCTATATCACTGTTGTGGATCCGGGAAGCCCGCCTGTTGCTGACTTTACTGCAAATGTGACCACTATTACTGCCGGCGGCAGCGTTAACTTTACCGACCTGTCGCTTAATGCACCAACCGGCTGGAGCTGGACTTTTACGGGAGGCTCACCGGCAAGCTCTGCATTGCCTAACCCGTCGGGGATTGTTTATAATACTCCTGGTACTTATGATGTGGCGCTCACCGTATCAAACGGCAACGGCAGCGATACCGAAACAAAAACAGCCTATATTACTGTAAATGCCGTTACAAGTGCGCCTGTTGTCGATTTTATTGCCGACACCACAACCGTTACCGAAGGAGAATATGTCAACTTTACTGATCTCTCTGCCAATCAACCCACGTCATGGCTGTGGGCTTTCGAAAGCGGTGTACCCAGCTCTTCAACACAGCAGCACCCCACCAATATTCAGTATAACACACAAGGCACTTATTATGTTACTCTTATTGCTACTAACGCTTTTGGATCGGGTTACCTCAGTAAAACACACTATATAACCGTTCTCCCTGCAAGCAGCACGGGGGACCTTGATGTTGTAAACCATATGATTTTCTATCCTAACCCGGCTTCTGAAGTTCTGAATATTGAACTGAATGGGGCCTCGGAGGGTTCTCTGAAACTGAACAATATACTTGGGCAAACTCTTATATCAGATGTGTTTTCTTCAGCTAAGAGCATTGTAAAAATAAATTGGGATATCTCTCATCTTTCCAAAGGCATTTATTGCCTCGAATTCGAAACTTCAAAAGGAAAAATTACCCGCAAGGTAATTATTTTCTGATAATTATTTTATAAGAATCCGGCTGGTATAAGTCTGCTTGCCCTGTGATAAAGTCAGAATGTATGTGCCTTTGGCAAGGGCAGCTAATTGAATTTTGTTTTCCTGACTGCCGGCTGTAGTAAGGATATACGTTTCATATATAAGTTGCCCCGTGGGGGTATAGACCGAAAGCAGGGCGCTTCCTTTTTCAAGTGCTGTGAAAAATAAGGTAAATGAACCATTGTTGGGGTTTGGGAACACAAGTATGTCCTGCAGGGGTTGTTCTGTAATATAGCCTTCGTTATTATCCGTACTGGTAAGCAAAGTTATCGACATGTCTGATTCGGGAATGGTTACGTATTCTGGGAGTGCAGTTGCAAAGGGGTTTTTTATGGGCATGGGTTCAATGTCTGATGCAGCTGATAGTTCTGCTTTTATCAAATCTTTCTGAGATTTGTCCAGTGTATATTCAATAACCTCGTTATTGGTTTCTTCTTTAAGGCAGGGGGGGGCGCCCGCGTGTGTCAACTGAATCTTTAGTTTATTCTCGTTTTCGGTTGACAAGGCAGAACTGAAGGTAAGGAAACTGCCGTTATTATCAGGGCCATCAACATCGGCAAAATGAAGGTATAATGTTTTATCATAATCGTATGCGTAGTATCTGATGGAGAATTGCCCGTACTCAGTAGTATAAGTCTGGGCCAGAATGTTTTTTTGTTCATCCTCGAGGGTTACCTTAATACCTTTCACAGGCTCATTGCACATGTGCGATTTAACTTCGCCCGAATATCTGTAAGGTGCTTCCCATACCCCATATTGAGCAGCCACTTTTGTTGAAAAACCCAGAAAAAAACCTAAAAGGGTAATTATTTTGCTTAGAGTGATAACAAATAATTTGTTCATAATGTCAATTTTTTTGAAGCCGGAAAAATTAACAAAAACCATGCTTAAACAAAATAATTACAATGATTCGGGAGAATTATTCGAGTTCCTTGTGTTTAGAATAATGCCGCCATTTGTCGATAAGGGTCGCCATATCCTTAGGTAGCGGGGAGTCGAAAAACAGGTGTTTGCGTGTTACAGGGTGCTCAAATTCAAGCGATTTAGCATGGAGGCAATGACGTGGGCAAATGTCGAAACAATTATTGATGAATTGTTTGTACTTGGTGAAAGTGGTTCCTTTTAATATCTGGTCGCCGCCATAGGTGTCGTCGTTAAAGACCGGGTGACCAATATACCTGAAGTGGGCGCGTATCTGGTGGGTGCGCCCTGTTTCGAGGCGGCATTCCACAAGGGTAACATACCCAAAACGTTCCAGTACTTTGTAATGCGTAACAGCATGCTTACCATAGGAACCATCGGCAAAAACATGCATTATTTTGCGGTCTTTCAGGCTGCGTCCAATATGTCCGGTTATGGTACCCTCATCCTGCTCAAAATCGCCCCAGACCAGGGCATAGTAAACACGTTTAATGGTCTTGTCGAAAAACATTTTAGCCAGGCGTGTTTGCACAATTTCATTTTTTGCCACCAGTAAAATGCCCGAGGTGTTTTTATCAATACGGTGCACAAGGCCGGGCCTGACATCCCCGGACGTTTTCATGGCCGAAACTTCTGAAAAATGATACATCAGCGCATTGACCATTGTACCCGTATAATTGCCATAGCCGGGGTGTACCACCATGCCGGATTCCTTGTTCACAACAACAAGGTGCTCATCTTCATACACAATGTTCAGGGGAATGTTTTCGGGAAGGAGCTCAATTTCACGGAGCGGTTGCGCCATGACAATGGAAATGACATCGCAGGGTTTAACCCTGTAATTTTGTTTTACAGGTTTATCGTTTACAAGTATATTGCCTGCTTTGGCCGCATTCTGTATTTTATTACGGGACGCATTTTCGATGCGGCTCATCAAAAACTTGTCGATACGCAATAAACCCTGTCCTTTGTCAACAGTCAGGCGAAAATGTTCGTAATACTCCTGTTCTTCAGAGTCGGTAAATTCTAAAGGCTCATCCATTATCTGTGCAGAATAAATTTACCTTTGGCAACAGGCACAGGATTCTGAGAGGAAGTGATGGTGTAAAAATAAAGCCCGTTTTGTAAATCGTTGTCCAGTTCAATTTCCGGGGAGAGTGTATGGGTAAAGACAACCCGGCCTGTAAGGTCCGTAATGGTTAGGTTAAATTCCGATGCAAGCCCATCCTCAAAAACAAAAAACAGTTTGCCGTTGCTGGGATTGGGATATAGACGAATAGAAGATGAAAAAATTTTGGGTTGTTCGGCAGAAACATTGAAAAATTTTCCAAAAACAGGACGTATCATAAGAGAGCCGCTGTACATGGAGTTCAACCACGTACCGCTGACGTTGTAAAAAATATTATTGCTGGCGTTGGTATTGCGGTCGAAGCCTATGTTAAGGTTATCGGCAGTGGTTTGTTTCCAACCAATAAAGAAAGTGCCGTTTAAAACTAGGGGCGTGTCGATATGATAGGTATGAAATTTATTAAGCTCACTTTCGAACATGGGGAGAAGGTTTGTTTTTTCGTAAATGACTTGCTGGGGCTCTGTAGTGCCTGACCATATCCTGAGTGTGAAATATTTTGAGTTGGCCGATTGGTATGTTTTGTTAAAAAACATCTGGATACCTTTAAGTGTGTCAGCCTGTGTGGTGGTAAATTTATAAGCCAATTGGGCTGTATTAGTTGTAAGTCCATAGCCATTTTCAGGTGTGCCGTCGTCGTAGGCATAGTAGTTATTGAACCGCTGGTAAAACCGTATGGTATCATTACTCCTGTTAATATCGGGCGTGGTATTAATAACCCCGCGCAACTCAAAAAGGGCTGAATCGGCAGAAGTTGTGCTGAAGGTATAACTGACTGGCGCCGAAAACGGCTCAGATGCAAAAGGATTAAGGTTGAGATTGCCGCCACTATAATTGAAAGCTACAGAATTATCCGACAAATCGATGATTGAAAATTGCCTGCTTACATTCTTGGTAATGTTGCTGAGATTGACGTAGGGCAATGCTTCGGAAGAATTCATGAGGGTTGAAGCATTGTAATGAGGCCAGGGCATTGATTGATAGGTTGTGAGCAATGATAGAGGTTTTGTTGAAAATGCCACATCTTCATAAATGGTATCGTTTATATGCCTTGTTTTGTTCATATACACATAATCGATGTGCCACTGGTCCACGTTGCCTGCCCAACTGGGTTCATAAGAATTGGCAATGCTGGCATAATTATAAAAGCGGAATTTAAAATCCTTATAAAAATAGAGGGCAGAATCAGTAACGGGAATCATTACCTGTTTGAAATCGCAGGCACAGGCGTCGTGAAAACTCTGGTACGACTGTCCTGGAGCGCTCCAAATCCAATGCCACGAAGAGTCGGACACTGAAAAGAATTCCAATACCAACGAATCCTGCCCTTCAGGCTTATTGCCAATACCCTGAGGCTGATAATAAAAACTCAGATAAACCGAGTCGCTGACTTTAAGCGGAATAAGGTTCGCCCCCTGAAGCACCGAATCGAGACGTATGTATTGAGAAGTTAGATAATCGGCTATAAAAGAAGAATTGTTTGCATGACTGTAAATCATGCCTGAATCGTTAAGAGCATCAAGCGTGGCGACGCCTACAGTAACAGGGTTGATAGGGAATGAATTATTAATAAACGCATACCTGTCGGACCATAAAAGAGGCTGAGGATAAACTGTTTCTAATGAAAAATCATCCATAAAAGGCAGCAGCTTGTACACCGTTGTGTCTTTGCTTTTTGAAAAAGAGGCGTTTTTGATACCTTCTTTCAGAATAGGGTTTATAGCTAAATCGCTTATTATCTCCTGCGATAACAGGGTTGTAGGCACTATAAAAATGAGAAGGAAATATTTGAATATTTTCATACAGAGGGTGTTCGTAAACAATTAACAATTACGAAACAAAGATAAATATATTGTAAGGAAAGCATGAAAAAAAATCACCAAACAAAATGTATTATTCCTGTGGGGTTTGTGAGTTGATTTCCTGTTGCAGATTTTGCTGAAGCATTTTAAGGTCAGTTTCTGCTTTTGGTTTATACCACAGGTCGATGGCGGTGCCTAGGTTGACATAAGCGTTTTCGGAAAATAGCGGAGCCTGTTTCGATACAAACGCTTTACCTGCCGAAGCGCCCTCTTGGTACACCTCAGCGCCCAGGTTTAGCGATGCTGAATGCAAAGCCATGATGGCTTCTTCACGACTCATGCCCAACAGAAAAGGCACCTGAATTTTTTCGTCGCGTAGGCCCTGGCCAAGTGTCAGGTTTATCCTGCTGCCTTTTTCGATGGTTTTTCCGGGTTGTATTTCCACCCCCCTGTATTCCTGTTTTAGTACAGCATTAACTGCAATATGGGGGACGTATGTCAGCTTGCCCACACGAAGCCCGTATATTTCGAGTGTGGAAATGGCTTGACGTAAAGTAAGGTCAATAAGGTTTGGCATTTTGACCATTTCGGGAGAAAGAGACACTATGGTCAGGTAAATTTTCCGGCCATCTTTTACAAGCGCTCCCGGTAGTGGATCCTGACTAATGACAGAACCTTTGGTTTTGGTATTATCGTAAATTGAATCAATAATTACAGCTTCCAGATCGCGCTCGTCGGCATAGTCTTCTACTTCGCTGTATAAAAGCCCTGAGAAATCGGGCACCGTAATGTATTCGCCATGATTGGTAAATGATTTGAGCCAGAAATTTATAATAACAAGCAGGACTATTATTACCCCTGCAAGAATAAGTAACTGTTTCAGAAATGCTTTACTGAATAGAAATCTGAGAAAATTCATAATAACTTATGGGTTTAAGCGTCTTATTTAGGTGTAAAATTAGTTATAATTTTAAATATTCTTTAATTTTGCTCTTTATAGCACTTATTAATTAACTTATGAAAAAGAAAATAGCTATTGTTACTGGCGGCGATTCAGGAGAAAAAACTATTTCGCTCAAAAGTGCCAAAAACATTGAAAAATATATTGATAAAGAGAAGTTCAGCACCTACCTGATCATGTTTAGGGGGGCTCAGTGGACTTACCTGGGGCGGAACGGAGCCGAAATACCGGTGGATAAAAACGATTTCAGTATTGATGAAGACGGCCAGAAAGTCAGATTTGATGCCGTGTTCATTGCCATTCACGGCACACCCGGCGAAGACGGTAAACTGCAGGGCTATCTCGATATGCTGAAAATACCTTACACATCGTGCGACAGAACCACATCGGCCCTGACGTTTAATAAATTTTTCTGCAACCAGCTGGTTAAAATATATGGTAAGGTGAATATCTCAAAATCCATTGTAGTACGAAAAAAACGGATGCCTGCGACCGGTGAAATTCTCAGGGAAATAAGCCTCCCTTGCTTCGTTAAGCCTTGCGAATCGGGCTCAAGTATAGGAGTTACAAAAGTAAAAACAGAAAGAGAACTGATACCGGCCATCGAAAAGGCGTGGGAAGTTGACAATGGGGTGCTGATTGAAAACTTTATCCCCGGCAAGGAAATCACCTGCGGGGTGATAGATATTAACGGCCAGATAAAAGCCTTACCCGTGACTGAGATTATCAGCAAGAACGAATATTTCGATTTTGATGCTAAGTACGACAGCAAAAAGGCCGACGAGATAACCCCTGCACGCATACCGCAGCATCTTTACGAAGAATGTCAGCAGATTTCCAGAGATTTGTATCTGTTTTTCAACTGCAGCGGCATCGTGCGCTTTGATTATATACTTACCCCTGACGAAAAAATCTATTTTCTCGAAGTAAACGTCATACCCGGCCTGACAGATGAAAGCATCGTGCCCAAACAAGCCGAAGCTGCAGGAATACCGGTTACTGAGCTTTTTACAGTGCTTATAGAAGATACACTCAACGAAAAATAAAAGTAGAAAGACAAAAGACAAAAGATAAAAGTTAAAAGGGAAAAGTAAAAAGTTGAAGGCGGGGAAAATATGGGATTATGAGATGATAGGATGATGAGATGATGGGGTCATGTTAAGGTAAAAAGATAAAAGAAATAGTGTAGATGAGTTGATTGAAAAACTTTGCGTTCTTACGATAGCTTTCCGAGAGGGATTTTGCGTACTTTGCGTGACTAATTTGGGAGAATAATGTATTTTTTGCGTACTTTGCGTACTTTGCGTGACTAATTTAAATGTGTAATATATTATGGAAGAAAAAGAAAAATATGTGCGCCCCACCTGGGATGCGTATTTTATGGAAATTGCCAATACTGTTTCAAAAAGAGCCACTTGCGACAGGGGTCGGAGCGGTTGTGTTATTGTCAGGGACAAACAGATACTGGTATCGGGCTATGTGGGCTCACCTGTGGGTCTGCCGCATTGCGATGACTTGGGGCACCAGATGAAGAAAACCATACATGAGGACGGCAGCATTACCAATCATTGTGTACGCACTGTACATGCCGAGCAAAATGCCATTTGCCAAGCGGCCAAAAGGGGTATTGCCCTCGACGGCGCCACCCTTTACTGCCGCATGACACCCTGCCGTGTCTGCGCCATGCTTATTATCAACTGTGGCATAAAACGTATCGTGTGCGAAAGAAAATACCATGCAGGCAAAGAATCGGAGGACATGTTTAAACAAGTCGGCGTAAGCCTTGAATATGTTTATGATGAAGTGCAGAAGTATGAGAATCAATAGATAGTAAAAAGTAGAAAGTCAAAAGGTGAAAGTAGAAAGGTAAAAGTCGAAAGTAATCCCGATAGCTATCGGAGATCTGGGTGAAAAAGTGAACTAAAGTGAGCTAAAGTGTGAAGTTTGAAGCGCCTAAAGTTGAAAATCAAAACCCTTAGCGTACTTAGCGTCTTTGCGTGAGATATTTAATTTTATAAAATAACAGTCTATGTGTGGCATACTGGGTTCTGTTCCGGCTACCGAAAGCCATTTGTTTGAAGCGGCTTTATCAACGCTGAGCCATAGGGGCCCGGATGGGAAAGGAATATTAGACCTTAATGGTAAGGTAAGCCTTGGCCATACACGCCTGGCGGTTATCGATGTTTCTCCCGTTGCTTCGCAGCCCTTAAGATACCAACACCTGGCTATTGTGCTTAACGGAGAAATTTACAATTACCCTGAACTGAAAAACGAACTTAAAACCGCCGGTTATACATTCACAACACAATCCGATACCGAAGTGGTGGCTGCCGCTTACCTGAAATGGGGGCACTCCTGCCTCAACAGGTTCAACGGCATGTGGGCGCTGGCGGTGTGGGATGACCAACAGCAGGAACTTTTTTTGAGCCGTGATAGGTTTGGTAAAAAACCTTTGTTTTACACTTTTACGCAAGGACGTTTTGTGTTTGCATCCGAAATGAAAGCGCTTGTGCCGTTTATGCCGGCCGTCGAAGTCAGCAACGACTTTCGCTCTATGGCTGCTCATGTACTCGATTATGAGGCTACCGGTAAATGCCTGCTCAAAGGTATAACCCGCTTCCCCGCAGGGCATTATGCGTATTACAGGCAGGGTAAACTCAAGATGGAGCGTTATTGGAATACCTACGATCACCTGCCCGAAGTACCGGCCTCTTACGAAGCACAGGCCGAACGTTTCGAAATGCTTTTCCGCGATGCCTGCAGCATACGGCTGCGTGCCGATGTACCCTTGGGCACCTCCCTGAGCGGCGGGCTCGACTCGGGAGCCATTACCTCAATGGTAAACCATCTCTCGAAAAATAACAAAGGATTGAAATCGTACGAAGCCTTTACCGCCTTTATGCCGGGCACCTCATCGGACGAATCTCCCTATGCCGTGTCGCTTTGCAAACAACTGGACATACCCCTGAACCTGGTGAAAATTGATGCGGTAAAAGCAGCCGAAACAGTTTTTGAAGACTTCTATTATTTCGAGGAGCTTTACCATACCCCTCCTTTTCCCATGACCGAAACCTACAGGGCTTTCAGGGAAAAAGGCGTGAAAGTAAGCCTGGATGGACACGGGGCTGACGAATTGTTTTCGGGCTATCGCAACTTTATGTTCCTTGCTTTTGTTGACAGTGGGTTTGATATAAAGACCATAAAAGAAATCAGCCGGACCTACAACGATACTTTTTCGTACGACCAGGCCCAGCATTACGACAAAAGAAAGCCCGTGGAGGCCTATCTCAAAACGAGATTATGGTATTTCCTTAAGAGTAATGAGCTGCTTCCCGCGGGTATTTCGAAAGAACAACGGCGCGATATGATTGAACGCATGGGGCATTTGAACTATGGTTTGTATGTGTTGTTTCACTACACCATACTACCCACGCTGCTGCGCAATTACGACCGCTATGCCATGCGCTACGGGGTGGAGGTACGCATGCCTTTTATGGACCACAGGCTGGTAAGCTATTGCCTGGCCCTGCCCTGGCACAGCAAAATAAAAGGTGGTTTTACCAAAGCTATTGTACGTGATGCGCTTAGTGCCTATGTTCCCGACAACATCCGTCTCAGAAAAGCAAAAATGGGATACCAGGCCCCCCTCAATAACTGGTTTGGCAGCGCCTGGCGCGAATTTTTACAGGATTCCGTGCTGGCGCAGGATTTCAAAAACTGCAACCTTATAAATCCCACTCAGATTACAAAAGATTTGGAAAGCTTGCTCAAGAAACCGCTGATTGACTACATACCGGCCGAAAAATTGTTCGCTGATATATGCCCGTATTTTTGGGAAAAAGGGTTCTTGAAAAAGGCAACACTATTACATCACACATGGACAGAACAACGATAACACTCAGTGATTGAAGTATGTGTTGAATATTTTTTGTGCAAAAACAATCAGAATACGGCAAATATAAAAAAGGGAAAAACAAGATTTAAAATTTAAATAATGTATATTTGTATTAAAAAGCGTATTTTATGAAAAATATACTTGTCTTTATAGTACTGATTATATTCACATCTGTAAAAGCTCAAAACCAGAAACAAACAACGTTTTTAAATCGCAACACATGGTTTTGTACATGGAAATATCCTAAGGCGTTTACAGAAAACAAAGGGCAATTTTCAATGTACCAATCTGATGAAAAAGTGCTTTTTGCCTATGCTAATGGTGCAACAACTGTGTATTTTACACAGAGGGGGGTTAGATTTTCATTTTTGAAACGCTGGCAAGAAAACGAAACTGAAGAAGAAAGGCAAGTCAGGCGCACAGGCAAGTTTTCAGCTAAATCATGGAAAGAACGCGAAAACTTTAAAAGAAAGATGGGGTTTGAAACTGATGTGATAAGCTTCAATTGGGAGGGTGCCAACTCAAATGCGGAAATTATTGGTATCGATAAAACCGATGATTATTATAATTATAGTATTATTCATGGATTTGAAACACCCAAGGTATTCAATCAAATTAAATCTTACAAAAAATTACTGTATAAAGACATTTATCCTTTTATTGATATATGTTTTGAATTTCATCCGCAGGATGGACTAAAATATTCTCTTATTTTACATCCGGGAGCTGATATCTCAAAGTATAAAGTATCTTATAACAGGGATTTTAAAATAAATAATGAAAATCAAATAATAATACCATCAAAATTCGGTGATATTATTGAACATGAACCTTTTACATACTATGCAGTTGACAAAACAACTGTAATCGGCTCTTCTTATAAGAAAGTTGGGCAGACACTTGGGTTTGAGCTTGAAAATTATAATAAACAAAGTGTTATTGTTATTGACCCATGGATACAAATTCCAATATTACCAAATTCGAATTGCGTTTGGGAATGTGAGCGAGATACTTTGGGAAATGTATATATAATCGGAGGCGATATGCCCATGACGCTTCAAAAATACGATAGTGCAGGTGTTTTGCAATGGACATTTTTTACACCTTGGGATACCGCAAATTTCTGGCTCGGTACTTTGGCAACAGACAGGCAGGGCAACAGCTATGTAACCTCAGGCACATCCGCTCAGATAATAAAAGTAAACACAAGTGGTAGTCAGGAATGGGCTACAGATACCTCTAATTCAAACTTGCTGGAATACTGGGATATGACTTTTAATTGTGACCAGTCCAAGCTTATAATTGGAGGAACATACATAAATAATCCAGATATGAAAGGAACTGTTTTTAATATAAACTCTTCTAACGGGTTAACCAACAACTCATTAGAAGTCAGCTACGCCAACACTTTTTCTTTCCCACCATTTATATTAAATGAAGTACGTTCAATGTCGTCAAGTCCAAATGGCAAATATTATTTTCTGACGCATGATACCATAGGATGTCTTTGGAAAGATTTTAACGCATCACCGTCTTCAATCATCTTCAGAGAAAACAGCACCTATTATTTTTCTTACAGATGTGAAAATTACCGTCCTAATAATGGTAATGGTGGAGGCATAAAAGCCATAAAAGCAGGACGTGATTTTCTTTATACCCATAGTGGTAAAACTTTACACAAACGTTCACTGGTTACAGGAGCCATACTGGATTCTGTACTTATACCAGGTGGGCTTTCAACGACCACACTTGGAGAAAAAGTGGTGGGTAACAGCGGTCTTGACATTGATTCTTGCGGTAATATTTATGTTGGCTCAGGTAATTGTGTAGTAAAATACGACGCGTCTCTGGCGATGATTGATTCTGTCCAGCTTCCTTACAAGGTTTTTGACGTGGCTGTGAGCAATGGAGGAAATGTTATTGTTTGTGGTGCCACGGGAGTATCTTCTCATACCAATCGCACAGGGTATGTGCAATCGCTTAACATGTCGGCATGTGCACCTCAGGAATACAACTGCCTGCATCCCGGTATTGCTCCTATGGGACATTTTTGCATTAATGCACCTCCTGTTACGTTAACTGTTGATACACCGGGCGGCACATTCAGCGGCATAGGAGTGGATGCGCTTACAGGTGTCTTTAGTCCGGCGCTGGCAGGTGTTGGAAATCACACAATTACATACACATTTCAGGGCTTAAGCGATTCCATAAAGATTGTTGTGGATTCCTGTGCAACAATAACTGTATGCAGCGAGCCGACAGGTTTGCTAACAGTATCCGGCGGTACTGCGCCTTATTCATGGCAGACCAACACATTGCTTATTTCCCCCATCACAAATCAAGCAGAATGCCTGGCTTGTGGATATACATGGAATGCCACTTATAACCAATGTAAAAATGGCATTTTTAATGTCTCAACATGCAGTACCTATGTTTGGTCTAACTTTGCTTCTGGTAGCAGTATTATGTCGCCAGCCAATTACCCTATCAGAGTGGTCGATGTAAACGGAGATTCTGCAATTTTTGCCAATTTTTCTTCAGTACCGCCCTGTAATCAATGTACGACCTATACCATTTCAGCAACAAATATATCTGATGTGAATTGTATTGGCGGCAGCGATGGGTCTTTTACTGCTGAAACCTGCGGGGGTATAGCACCATACAGTTATACACTTTTACTTGGAACAGATACCATTGACACTGTCTTAAATGTAAGTATACCACAAACATTCACAGGACTTATTGCAGGGAATTATATTTTGTATGTAATTGATTCAATGGGCTATTCAGATACAATAAGTGTTATTATAGGCGAAAATATTTTTACACCATCTGCATCCTTCAACAGTCCTGTATGTGAAGGATTGCCTATCAGTTTCTCGGCACAGGGAGGGTCGGTGTTTTCGTGGACAGGGCCTAATGGTTTTACAAGCACACTTCCGAATCCGGTTATTCCTGTTGCAACACTTTCTGATTCAGGGACTTATTCAGTAACAATTTCTTCCCTTCCCTGTACATTTGACACGACTGTAGTTGTTACTATTAAACCCAAACCTGCTCAACCAGATATTTTGTTTAATACACCCT
>JAKIYU010000028.1 GCA_022708385.1 Bacteroidota bacterium
TGGCTTTTATACCCGCCGCAATAATTGGCTTTTTGCTAGGTGATTACATTGATTTATTACTAGAGAGTGTGTATGTTGTAGCTGTAATGCTTGTTTTGGGTGGGGTGGTATTGTTATTTGTTGATAAATGGTTTAATAAAGTGTCGGAGAATCAGGATGTTACATATAAAAAGGCGCTATACATAGGTTTCTTTCAGGTCATAGCCATGATACCGGGCGTATCTCGTTCGGCAGCAACCATTGTAGGAGGCATGGCCCAGAAACTTACAAGGAAAACAGCAGCGGAATTTTCGTTTTTTCTTGCAGTACCCACTATGTTTGCCGCTTCGGGCTATAAACTGGTAAAGAATTATGAAGTTATTACCTCTGATAATATAGGCTTGTTGTTATTCGGGAATGTAGTAGCCTTTGTAGTTGCCATGTTAGCCATCAAGTTTTTTATTAGTTTTCTTACACGTTACGGGTTTAAATTATTTGGCTATTACAGGATTATTGTCGGTTTAGTTATTCTTGCTTTGTACTTTATGGGGGTTAACCTTGCCATAAGTTAAGAAAAAGCAGAAGCCGGTAGTTATATAATAAGGGATATGACAGATAAAACATATAATTTCCCGGAAGGAGAGGTTTTACTTTTCAATAAACCTTATGGATGGACATCATTTGATTTGGTAAATAAAGTACGCTGTCAGCTAAAGCATTTTTTAAAGATAAAAAAAATAAAGATTGGCCATGCAGGTACACTGGATCCGCTGGCCACAGGGCTTCTTATACTTTGTACGGGGAAATTTACGAAGCAGATAGAGCGCTTTCAGGCGCTTGAAAAGGAATATACAGGGACATTTTATCTAGGGGCGACCACGCCATCGAGCGATATGGAATCGGCTGTAGATGAGATATATAGTGTAAGTCATATAACTGAAAATTTGATATATGAAAAGGCCGGTCAGTTTATCGGCGAACAGTTGCAGGCACCGCCGTTATTTTCTGCAAAAAAGATTGAAGGTGAGCGGGCTTATGAGTATGCGAGAAGGGGAGAAATGCGTGTGATGGAGAAAAACAGTATATATATCAACACTTTTGAAATTACCGGGATAAAAATGCCAGAGGTTAATTTCAGAGTTGTGTGCAGCAAGGGGACATACATCAGATCACTGGCGCGCGATTTTGGAGAGGCATTGGGTACGGGCGCATATTTGAGAGCCCTGTGCAGAATACGGATAGGAGAGTTCAAACTTGAGGAGGCCATGGAGCTTGGGGAGTTTGAGGGGATGATAGGTGAAAGTAGAAAGTAGAAAGTAATGTGAATGTGATAATGTGATAATGGGGGCGGTTATTCGTGGAAATAAACTCTTTTGACGCGGCGGGAGAAGCTGGTAAGGACTTCGTAAGGAATGGTATTCATATCTGCAGCCATATTGATGACAGAATAATCGTTGTCGAAAACGATGACTTCGTCGCCTTCGGAAGCGTTAACACCTGTGATATCGAGCATACACATATCCATACAGATATTCCCGATAATAGGGACATAAGTATTATTAATTTTCATTTTCCCTTTACCGTTACCGAGGCATCGGTTAAGCCCATCGGCATAACCAATGGGAACTGTGGCCAAGGTAATATCAGAGCTTGCTGTATATGAACGGTCGTAACCTATAGTGTCGCCTGAAGGTATTTTTTTTATTTGAGAGATAGAGGTTTTGAGTTTGCTTACATTAAGCAGGCATTCCTGTTCTTTTTCAGAAGATCCGATGCCATATAAACCAAGTCCAAGCCGTACCATATCGTATTGTTTGTTTTTAAAGCGTGTGATGCCGGCAGTATTCAGAATATGCATTTCAAAATCGTTGTTTAAAGCATTTTTAAGGACACGGCAAATGCGTTCAAAAATTGCGAACTGATTATTTGTAAAATCGTCGTGAGCGGGATTTGAAGCAGAAGCAAGATGAGAGAAGACAGCGGTTACTTTTAAAAGGGGATTTTCGTTAAGCTTTGAAATTAAATTAGGAATATCCTTTTCTTCAAAACCAAGGCGATGCATGCCTGTGTCTATTTTGATATGGATGTTGAAGGGTGTTTTTTGGTTGTTTCTTAAGAGTGCTTTTTCGAGCAGTTCGAGTATGTGAAAACTGAAGATTTCGGGTTCGAGGTTGTATTTAATCATATCGTCGAAGCCCGATTCATCGGGACTCATGACCATAATTGGCAACGTGATGCCGGCTTTTCGCAGTTCTTTACCTTCGTCGGAAAAGGCCACGCCCAGGTAATCGACCTTGTTGAATTGCAGGATGTTGGCAATTTCGAAGCTGCCTGTGCCATAAGAAAAGGCTTTAACCATGGCCATTAGTTTTACCCCGGGATTGAGTAAGTTTTTAAAGTGGTTGAGGTTGTGAACGACAGCATTCAGATTTATTTCGAGTATAGTTTTATGAGATTTTTGCTGGAGGAAAGCTACAATTTTTTCGAATTCGAACTCACGGGCGCCTTTAATCAATATAGTCTCGTTGTTGAACTCTGAAAATGGGAATTCTTTAATAAAATGTTTAGTGTCTTTATAGAAAAGGCTTTCGGAAGAGAATTTGCGTGATTGCGTAGCAATAGCCTTACCGATACCTATAAAACGGCTTATGCCTTTTTCTTTAATGAGGCTTGCCACTTCTTCGTAAAGCTCATTTTCATTCCGTCCGCTTTGGAGTATGTCGGAAATGATAAGTGTTTTTTTTAAGTGTTGCCGTTGTTGTTGCAAAAAGTCGAGAGCGATAGTCAGTGAATTGATATCGGAGTTGTAGCTGTCGTTGATAATGGTGCAATTATTAATGCCATCCTTCAACTCGAGTCGCATGGCAACGGGAGATAGTTTAATAAACCTGTCAGAGATATTGTCGTTTTTATAGCCAATCATGAGTAAAAAGGCCCAACAGTGAATGGCATTTTCGACAGATGCATTGTCGGTAAAAGGGATTGTTATAGACAGGTTTGTATTTTGATATCTACCTGTAATTGTGGTGCTTGAGTCAGTTTTGAATGTGTTAGAAATAAATAAATCGGCGCCTTCTTTTTTACTCCATGTAAATGTGTTTATGTTTTTCAGTATGCCTGATTTAATTATTACTTCCTGGATTTCGCTGTAATCGGTGCAATAAACAAGGGTTTTGACTTTGGTAAAAAGTTTAAGTTTTTCGCCAATCTTTTGGGCACGATTGATAAAGTTTTCGTCGTGAGCGGCTCCAATATTTGTAAAAATGCCATACTGAGGGTTAATAATTTTTTGAAGGGCATGCATTTCATTAGGTTCGGAGATACCTGCTTCAAATATGCCCCAATCATCTTCAGATGAAATTTGCCAAACAGAAAGGGGAACTCCAATCTGGGAGTTATAGCTTTTCGGGCTTCGAACAATGGTATGATCTGGAGACATGAGTTGGGAAAGCCATTCTTTGACTATAGTTTTGCCATTACTGCCAGTAAGGGCCAGTACCGGTAATGTGAATTTAGAGCGATGTGCAGCCGACAAATCCTGAAGGGCTTTAAGGGTGTCTTTAACGAGAATGATGTTGGCGTTTTCGTGTATTTCGGGAGATGAGACTACGAAATTTCTGACACCTTTATCGATTAAATCAGGGATAAATTTATGGCCATCATTTCTTTTGGTTTTTAATGCAAAGAAAACCGCATTATCAGCTGAAATGACATTTCTGCTATCTGTAATGATATGGCTTATAAGAGCGTCTTTGTCAGCAAGGGAAATCAGTTGCCCGCCCGTAAATGTTTTAATATCGTTGATTGAATAATTGTAATTTCCGGTAAGCATGAGTGGGTAATCAATGGTTTAGAAAGTAAAAAATCGGAGTAGTCACAATTATAAATTATACTTTAAATGAATCAGGGGGAGTACATTAGTTTAATTTTCGTCTTCAAGACTCGTAAAATTAAGGGCATTTGCATTAAGCTCCTTGTATTGTTTTCTGTTGTTGAACACTTCGATAGCAAGGAGGATAGCTTCTTTAAAAGAGCCTGGTGAGGCCAAGTCTTTTCCGGCTATATCGTAAGCTGTACCATGTGCGGGAGATGTACGGACAACGGGCAGTCCGGCCGTATAATTAACGCCATTATCGAAAGCCATTGATTTGAAAGGGATAAGTCCCTGGTCGTGATACATGGCCAAAACGGCGTCGTATTTTAAGAAGTCGGAAGAGCCAAAGAATCCGTCGGCAGGGAATGGCCCAAAAGCCATAATATTTTTTTCGAAAGCAGTTTGAATGGCTGGGATAATAATGTCGTTTTCTTCTTTTCCGAGCAGGCCATTGTCGCCGGCATGTGGGTTAAGTCCAAGAACAGCAATCTTTGGTTTGCGAATGGCAAAATCTTCAATAAGGGATTTATTTAGTACCTGCAACTTGGTTAAAATGGCTTGTTTGGTAATTGCAGCCGGAACATCTTTTAAAGGGATGTGGCTGGTAACGGTGCCTATTCTAAACCTATCGGCAACCATAAGCATGAGGTAATCTGTTACATTGAATTTTTTTGCAAGATATTCAGTGTGCCCCGGAAAATTGAATTCGGCAGACTGTATATTGCTTTTATTAATAGGTGCTGTAACAACGACGTCGATATTTTTCTTTTTAAGGTCATCAACAGCTTGTTCGAGAGATAAAAGCGACAATTTTCCGGCAATTTCGGTTGAAGTTCCCAAGTCAATTTTAACGTCGTCGTCAAATACATTAATAATGTTTGCGCGTTTTTCTTTAGCGCTTTCAGCATTTTTAACAAGGTTAAAATTAAAATCTTTAATGTCCACTGTTTTTTTGTGATAGGAAGCTACTTTCGAAGCGCCATAAACGACGGGAATACAGCATTCCTGAATGTAGGAGAGGGCAAGAGATTTGATAATTATTTCATAACCAATGCCATTTATATCGCCATGTGTCATTCCGACTTTTACAAGATTGTCATGCATATTTTAAAATTTATACAAAGATAAGAAATGTTGATTTTTTCAAAATGAATAAATGAAAATTAATCAGTTATTCATAGTCACTAATGATTTGAAGAAGTTATACAGGAGTCTTACACCAATACCCGTAGCTCCGGCAGGGAAGTAATTCCAGCTTTTAGTAAAGAAAGCGGGGCCGGCTATATCGAGATGTATCCAGGGATAATCGGTAAACCGTTCGAGAAATTTGGCTGCCACAATAGCGCCGGCATGGCGTGCGCCAACATTTTTTATATCGGCCACATTTGAAGTTAAGGATTCTGCATATTCGTCCCAAAGCGGAAATTCGACAAGGCGTTCGTAAACATTTTCGCCTGTTTTTTTAAGCAGGAGTAGATAATTTGTGCATTTTTTCTGGGTTGCAAAGATGGTGTATTTTCCCAAAGCGAGATGGGCAGAACCAGTAAGAGTAGCCAGGTCAATGACAAGTTCGGGGTCGTATTTTTTAGCATAGCTGAGAGCATCGGCAAGAAGAAGTCTTCCCTCGGCATCAGTACTCAGAATTTCGACAGTAGTTCCGTCGTGTACCGTAATAATATCACCCGGTTTTTGTGCATGTTCATTAATACAGTTGTCGGTAACAGGCAACAGTGCTATAATATGTAAGGGTAGTTTATTGTTAGCGATGAGTGCAAGGGTTGTAATAGCAACTGCGGCGCCGCTCATATCGAATTTCATTTCTTCCATTCCCACCGATGTTTTAATACTGTAACCCCCGGTGTCGAAGGTAATGCCTTTCCCCACTAAAATAAAAGGTTTTTTATTTACCGGTTTATTTGGTTTCCATTCGGCAACAGCCATAAAAGGCGGTTCACTGCTGCCTTTATTAACAGCCAGTATGCCCCCCATTTTTAATGAAGCGAGTTTTAATTTATTAAGAAAGGTAAGATTTAAATTGTTTTTAGAAGCCAGCAATTTAATTTCTGATGCAAAGCGAGAAGTGCTGAGATAAGAATGGGGCTCATTTACAAGGTTCCTGCAAGTAAAAACAGCTTTGATAATTTCATTAAGTTCAGTAATATTTTTTGATTTTAAACAGTTTGACTGAATAAGTATATCAATATTATTATTCTTTTCTTTCTTGTATTTATCAAATGTGTAAGCGCCTAAGGCAAAGCCTTCGAGAAAAGCAAATGTATAAGTAGCCGTGTTTTGAAAATCGGCTATCTGTATTGTTGTTTCTTTATAATTTTTCCAATTATTATATATTTCATTCCCTGCCCTTCGTATGTCCTCATGTATTAAGTGTAATTCTTTATCTGAAGGGATTATAAAAAAAATCCAAAGGCATTGTCCAAGCCGATTAATTGTTTGTTGGGATATATTTTCCGAAAAACTTTTTTTTATGTGATTAAATTCAGAAGTTGAAAAAAGCTTTTTGTCGATTTGCTGTGGATTTTCTGCCAGAATAATTAAGTTTTCTGAAGAATTTATTGTCTCGTTTTTTTTTATTTTAACAATACTCATTTTAGGTTTTTTTATTAAAATACAAAAATAGTTATTTTAGAGGAATGGGGATAATTTTGTGCAGCTGACGTTTTTTTATTAATTTAGTCTCAATAAATTAAAAAATAGAAAATATGAGAAAAAATTTATGCTTATTATTTGTTGCTGTTTTCATGTTGGGCGTTCTTAAGAGCGTTTATTCACAAGCTAAGAAGATGGTGTTTTTTGAACATTTTACCAATGCCAGTTGTAATCCGTGTGCACAGGCAAATCCTGTTTTTGATAATAACATATTAAAAAAGAATAAGGGGCGTGTATTGCATCTGGCGTATCATACCAACTGGCCTGGCACCGACCCCATGAATGCTCATAACCCTTCTGAGGTACAGACGAGGGTAACCTATTATGGCGTAAGTGGTGTGCCACATGTTAAAATGCAGGGAAATAAATATGGCGGAAGCCCCACGGGTGTAACCAACAGTATGATAGATAATGAAGCCATGCTGCCGTCACCTGTAAGGATAAAAGTTAAAGATATGCCCAACGATGGTGTAACAAGAAATGTAGAAGTAGTTGTTTACACAGTAGATACTGTGCCTGTAAGTAATTACAAATTAAGAACAGCTGTTGTTGAAAAAGAAAAGACTTATGCTACGGCTCCCGGTAGTAACGGAGAAAAATATTTTCCCAATATCTTTCGTAAATTTTTAAATAATGCCACGGGAGAGGATTTGACAGTACCAGCAATAGGCGATTCAGCGGTGTTTAATTTCAGTTATACCCTTAATACAACTGTTTGGGATACAACACAAATATATGTGATAGCCTTTGTTCAAAATGATGCCAATAAAAATGTACTTAATGCAGGTTCCAATCTTGATCCGCAGTGGGAATTCGTACCGGTATCAGATATTTATCAAGCCGGAATTAATAATCTGCCTACTGATTTCACAATTAACCTGACAAATTTTGCTGATGAAGCAGATTCATTTATAGTTGTGATGACACACACCCAACCCACAGACTGGACAGCAGGGTTTTCGATTGATACTATAAATTATGTTGATACAGCTTATATTGTTGCCGGAGCTCACAGTGGTCTTAACGTTGTTTTAAGTGTTACCCCGGGTGCATCGTCGGGGATAGGAAGTTATATTTTTAGCATAAAATCGTTGACGGATACTTCATTGGCTGCCGAAGTGCTGCAATTTTTTGTGTCGCATAATGTAACCGACCTTATTGTGAATAATGATGGTTCATGGGGTTCAGGTGGTACAACTTCAGCACAGGATTATGAAATTAATTACATAAAAGGGCTCAATGAAGCAGGCAATACTTCTTTTGCAACAATAAGTATGCAGCCATTTCTGACAGCATCTAAGATGGGACTACTTGACAGTATTGACTGTATTTTTTATAATGCATCATGGGCTTTTCCATCATTAACAAATGATAATGTAGCTGTTTTCAAATCATTTTTGGATAATGGTGGGAAGATGTTTGTTTCGGGTCAGGATATAGGATGGGAAACGTATGAATCGACCAGCGGGACAGGGCAGACGAAGCTGTTTTACAGCAACTATCTGGGGGCTAATTATATAGCTGATGGCTCTTCTTCCAACAACACTTTAAATATCTACACAAGTGACCCCATTTTTGGAACGTTGTCTTCTTCTCCTATAACTGATGTTTACGGTGGTAATATGTATCCTGATGTTATCAGCGCCAAGCCTTTTTCGTTTCCGGTATTTTATTATAACACAGATTCAACAAAATTAGCTTGTGTAAGGTCGAACAGTACTATTTTTAAAAGTGTATATTTATCCGTGAGCCTTGAAATGATAGCCGATTCAAATGTGCGCAAACAGATAATTCACTTATCGCACGATTGGTTCAAGGGTATAATAAGCAGTACGGAATTTGACAAGTATGCTCAGGAAGCCATTTTAGGACAGAATTATCCAAACCCTGCTCACAATGAAACATATATTTCAATAAACGGAAATAATAGTCAGGGTGTAATCGAATTTTATGATTTAAGTGGCAGGATTATAACGTCCGTTGCTGTTCAGCCAAGCAGTCAATATGTTAAATTAAACACCACAAACTTTGAAAGCGGAGCCTATTTTTACAGATTTGTAAGCGGAGGTAAGTCCGGTAAAATGATGAAGATGATGGTGGTGAGGTAGGTAGAGTTTGGAGTGAGCTACCCTTCGACCCCGAAAGCTTTCGGGCTCAGGGCAAGAAGTGCCTAAAGTTTGAAGTGTGCACTTCGACTTCGCTCAGTGTAAAAAGTTTGAAGTGTGAAGTGTGCACTTCGACTTCGCTCAGTGTAAAAAGTTTGAAGTTACAAATTCAGAGTTTGGAGTTTGGAGCCTGCTTGCTGCAGGCAAGTTCGGAGTTTAAATCCGATAGTGATAATGGGGTGATGGATTATTCTTTAGGGTTCAGGATAAGGAAATCTCTCGATATTTTTTCTCCGTTTTGATCAATTACTGTTATCAAATGTTTGCCAAAGGATGGTCGGATTGGGAAGTGGTGGAATTTTTTAGTAAAGCCTAAAAAGTTATTGTCGAGGTGCCAGTATAAAACTGCATCAGGATTTCGGTGCACTACCTTTACAACCATTTTTCCCGGAGTTCCGTCAAGTTCTTTAGGAATAAATATACTGGCATTAGGTTCGGGATAAACAAAGCCCATTATTTTTTGAAAGTTATTGTCAATACAGTCGCTGCGAAAAGGAGGTGGCTTTTTATAGAAAGCGTTTTTCTGTCGGAAATAACTTTCCTGAACCGGAGGCAAAATAAACCATGGTAAGGTTTTGATTTCATTTATTGAAGCACATGAGGCGTTGAGCTGGTATTTTTCTTCAAGGTCGAGGTGAATCCATTTATGGAAAGGGCAAGTGCCAATTCTGATGGCATTTTTTGGAATAAGCTGCCATGTGGTTTCTGTGCAAATTTCTGATGCGCGAAATCCGCTGTATTTGCAGGTTTTAATGCGTTCCATGTCATTATCGGGGCGTTTAAACCACTGTGTGGGGTTAAGAAATTTGAAGATGTCGAGCATAATCGGGGCCGCGGTATAGATACCAACAAGTCCCGGTCGCCCTTCGCCATTCGCATTACCTGTCCATACTCCCACTACATATTGTGGTGTAGTTCCTATAGCCCATGCGTCTCTGAAGCCAAAGCTGGTTCCTGTTTTCCATGCAATTTTGTGAGAAGATGAAAACATCTGCCAATGGCTGTCCTCTTCGGGGCGCGCCACTTCAACAAGTGCATTGAACAGACACCATAGGGTTCCGGCACTAAAAAGCGTACTTTTTTCTGATAATTGGGTGTTTTTGTCTTTCTCCGGCAAGTAATGAGGTGGGAAGTAACTGTTATTCAAATATTTATCTTTATACAGCGTGTAAGAGTTAAGAGTTCTGGCCATAGAAGCATAAAAGCCGGAGATTTCATAAAGAGTTACTTCAGAACCTCCAAGAATTATAGAAAGCCCGTAATGTGCAGGAGGTTTATCCAGTGTGGTAATGCCTCCTTTTTTAAGGATTCGATAGAATTTATCGACGCCGTAGCTCATCAACATTCTTACAGCAGGGACATTGAGAGAGCGGGACAGGGCGTTTTTAGCAGGCACAGCCCCATCGTACGATCTGTTGAAATTGGCAGGAGCGTAACTTCCGATTTGCGTGGGAATATCGGGTACAAGACTGTTGGGGAGTATAAGGCCTTCGTCGAGCATGGCAGCAAAGAGCATGGGTTTAAGAAGGCTTCCCGGACTACGGCGTGCAGTGATAATGTCAACCTGATTGCCATTAATCATGGTGTCGGATTTTGGAACATTACCTACGTAAGCTAACACATCACCGCTGTTTACATCAAGCACAAGCGCTGCAATGTTGTTGATTTGGTTATTTATTAGGTTTTTGTGATGACGTAGAACAATTTCGTTTACTTTATTCTGGAGGTTGTAGTTAATTGTACTTGTAACGATTTTATTTTTTAGTCCGTCGTTTACGATGCGGGTAAGCAGGTGAGGTGCTATTTGAGGTAGGGGGTGTGGTTTTTCGGGAAGTGGTTCGGCTTTTGAAAGTATGCAGGTGCTTTTATCGATGATACCTTTTTGATACAATTTGTCGAGCAACCGGTTTCTTTTCAGGAGGAGTTTGTTTTCGTTTTTACCCGGAAAAATAAGAGACGGGCTGTTGGGAAGGACTGCTAAAGTAGCAGCTTCAGCCCAGGATAACTGGGAGGCGCTGCGTCCGAAATACCGCCAAGCAGCTGCATCAAGCCCCACTACATTACTGCCCATAGGGGCATTGGATGCATACATGGAAAGAATCTCATTTTTGCTGTGGGTAAGCTCTAATTTTACAGTAAGAATGGCTTCTATAATTTTTTCAAAGAATGTTCGGGTCTTTCCCTTACGTGATATACGAATGACCTGCATGCTTATTGTGCTGCCGCCACTGACAATGCGGCCACTTTTCAGGTTAAGAAAAAGAGCTCTTAAAACAGAAACTGGGTTTATTCCAGGATGTATATAAAAATATTTATCTTCGAAAGTAATAATGGCTTTTTTAAATTTATCAGGCACATTTTCGCTTTGGGGGAAACGCCACTGGTCATCATCGGCCAGTAAGGCGCCCATGAGTTCTCCTTCTCTTGAAAGCAACACAGTGGAAGTCGGGTTTTTGAAATATTGGACGGGCCATAATATCCACAATAATACCAGTGTAGAAAGTGAAAGCAGTATAATTAGCTTTTTACTCATTAACTCAATTCGGGAAATGTTTGTAAAAATAAGATAATTTGATGTATAAATTTTATGTAGGTTTGTTCTTAATTTCCATAAGATGTTGCCTGAACGTACACTTTTTTATAAATACCTTGCGCAAACAAGCCCTGAACCATTGGCGCTTGAAATAGTAAGGGCTAAAGGCCTTTACCTGTACGACGTGAAAGGCAGGAGGTACATGGATTTTATTTCAGGAATAAGTGTGAGTAATGTTGGGCACAGGCATCCTCATGTAATAAAAGCCATTAAAGAACAATTGGGGAAATATA
The DNA here is from genome assembly GCA_022708385.1 of Bacteroidota bacterium. Taxonomy (GTDB): domain Bacteria; phylum Bacteroidota; class Bacteroidia; order Bacteroidales; family PXBB01; genus JAKIYU01. The sequence continues at coordinate 11,512 of JAKIYU010000028.1, forward strand.
TGCACCTGATGGTGTATGGCGAATACATTGAATCGCCTCAGGTTAAACTGGCAGAAGGAATATGCAAATTATTGCCAAAGCAATTAAATTCTGTATATTTTGTCAATTCGGGAGCTGAAGCAATTGAGGGTGCTATGAAGCTTGCCAAAAGGGTAACAGGACGTAATGGTATAATTGCATGTAAAAATGCTTATCATGGCTCAACGCAAGGGGCATTGAGTTTAATGGGTGATGAAAGGCTGAAAGTTCATTTCAGACCTTTATTGCCCGGTGTCAGATTTATTACTTTTAATAATGAAGAGGATTTGAACAGAATAAATTCAGATACGGCAGCCGTAATTGTTGAGCCGGTGCAGGGAGAAGCCGGCATTGTGTTACCGCAACACGCCTATTTGAGTAAACTTGAAAAAAGATGCAGAGAAAAGGGGGCTTTATTAGTCGTTGATGAGATACAGACCGGCATGGGCAGGACAGGGAAGATGTTCGGGTTTGAGAATTATGGCATTTGTCCCGACATTATTACCCTGGCCAAAGCTTTTGGCGGGGGGTTGCCTTTGGGCGCATTTATAGCTTCGAAAGAAATGATGCATTCCTTAACTGTACCCGCCTTAGGCCATATAACTACTTTTGGAGGACACCCTGTAAGTTGTGCTGCAGGTCTGGCTTCTCTTAATATTTTGAAAGAGGATAACTTTCTTAAGCATGTGGATGCAAAGGGCGCTTTAATAAAAGAACTGTTGCATGATGAGTTTTTCCCTGTTTATGGTATTGGCCTTTTTATAGCCAAAGATTTTAAAGATAAAACCTTGAATTTTAAGGTCATTAAAGAGTGCCTGAAACGTGGTTTGATTACCGACTGGTTTTTGTTTGCCGACAACAGGATGCGGATTTGCCCGCCTCTTACCATATCCGAAAAGGAAATAATTGCTGCCTGCCGTATTATCAAAGAGTCAGTAACCCAAGTAATAATAGGGAAGCAGAATAAGAGCTAGTTATTTTATTATGGAATCTTTCTTAATTGTATCAGTAACTATTGTGTCGTTAAGAACCTGATTAGCTTTTTCGATGGCTGAATTTCTTTCAGCTTGAAATATTGAATCTTCAATGCGTTCCTGGCGTTCAATCTCTTCCTGAGATGGGCCGCAGGCATACAGGCAAATGGTAAATAGGCTAAAGAAAAATGCTTTTTTTATCATGGCTTCTGAGAAATAAGTTTGTGTTGCCAAAGATAATAATTCCTAAATATTGATTACATTTCTTAGGTAAAAATAAAATGTAGTATTTTTACACGACAAAATACAAAAGTAAAAGTGATTAAGTATTTAAGGGCGTTAAAGCGTATAATAACATGTATTGTTATTTTGTATATGGTTTGGTCCTGTGCCAATATTGTACCGCCCAGCGGAGGTGCCAAAGATGTAATGCCGCCACGTGTCTTAAGATGCGAACCCTCAAACAGAGCTGCCCAATTTAAAAATAAGCAGATAAAAATTGTATTTGATGAATATATTCAGTTGAAAAATCTGAATACTGAGCTCATGATTTCTCCTACTATGAATGTGCCACCCAATATAACTGTCAGGGGAAAATCATTAATTATAAAAATTGAAGATACATTGCGGCCTCATACCACATACAATATGTATTTCGGGAATGCAATAGCAGATATAACTGAGAGTAACAGTCTTGGTAACTTCAGTTATGTATTTTCTACCGGTGAATTTGTAGATTCGATGTGTGTGAAGGGGTTTATATACGAGGCTTTTGATTTAAAACCTGCCGAGGATATTTATGTAATGCTTTATGATTCTGTTTCAGACTCAGTTCCCTATTTTCAAAGGCCGTTGTATATTACAAAGACAGGTAAGAATGGATATTTTGAATTGAACAACCTGCGCGATACAGCCTATAAAATTTTTGCACTCAAAGATGCTAATATGAATCTTCTTTTCGATTTGCCCTACGAAAAAATTGCTTTTATTGATAGCTTGATTCGCCCCAATTTACCTGATGTTAAATTTAGTAATCAAATAGACTCCCTGTCAAATAAGGACAGCCTTATAAAAGGGTTTGATACGATTGCTGAAAAGCCTCCTTTAGCTAAAGTAAATGTATATAATATGTTTCTTTTCGAGCAGGTGGACTCAACGCAGAAAGTCCTTAAAAAAGCATTGGTTCGAAAAGGCCTGGTGTCAGTATCATTTAAATATCCCGTAAAAGATTTTTCTATAAAATATTGGGCACCTTATGTAAAGAAGGAAGATGTTATTGAGGAATTTAATGTATTGAACGACACATTGAAATTATGGATAAAAGATACTTTGGCTGACAGTCTGGTTGCTGTACTGTATCAGCACGACACAGTGTTGGACACTTTACAGCTCGGTATTAAGCCGAGGGCATCAAAGCGAGCATCGAATGCCAAATTATTAGCAACTTTTTCAGCCCCTCCAGGTGCCCTGATTGATTATTTTTTAAAACCGGTTGTAGAATTTAATTCGCCTGTTTCAAAAATTGATAGCGGCTCAATATCTTTGTTTGAAGATACAGTTGAGGTTAAGGCATTATACTCATTTTCCGATTCAGCCCATCGCTTTTTGCAGTTTGATAATAAACTGAAAGAAGGAAGTGCTTATGAATTGCTTTTTCTTCAAAATGCTGTAACAGATATTTTCGGATATAAAAACGATACACTCAGGTATAAATTCAAAACCCGAAAAAAAGAAGATTATGGTACGCTTACTCTTAATGTTAAACTCATGGTAGAAAATAAGCATTATATTCTTCAGCTTTTAAATGAAAAAGGAAGTGTCGCCTTTGAAAATCATATACATAAATCACAAAAAATTTTTATGGATAGGATGCTGCCCGAAAAATATACACTGAAAATTATTTACGATACAAATGCCGATGGCAAATGGAATACAGGCAGCTATAAAGAAAAAAGACAACCCGAAAAAGTACAATTTATCAAGGGAGAAATAATCACCAGGGCTAACTGGGATGTGGAAACAGAAATATACATAGAAGAGTAATTTTGTGGCACAGTAGTTGCAAAAAGAGAACAACCACAAACCACTCAATATAATCTCCCGCCTGTATTGTTAAATTCGAAAGCCGGCTATCTGCAGCCGGCTTTTTTAATTTATTTTTGTTAATGATTTATGCTGTTGATTTAGTAATTTTGTAAATCATTAAAAACCATTTGAATTGTTAAAGAGACTATTATTTATTACTATTGCCTTTTGCTGTTTACAAGGCTTAATCATGGGGCAGCAAACAGTGTTGTATCCAGGTCTAACAGGCAAAGTACTAAGGGACAGTTTGGTTGTAAACTATAAACCTGTAAATGTATTGTCGTATGATACGGCACGGGACACCCTATATGGTGTAATAGACATTCACAGGGATTATGTACGTTGTCTTTACACGGGCGACAGCATTCCCATAACCCCTGATTCTTCGGTAGCGCCCCGCACACAGGCCAGTGACCTGGGCTACAGTACCGAGCACGGGTATCCGCAGAGTATGGGCGCTGCATCGGGTAGTCCGCGGAGCAATCTCCATCACCTTTTACCTGTGCGGCAGGATGTGAATTCATCGCGCAATAACCTGCCCTATATGGATATTCCCGATTCTTTAGTTACCCGCTGGTGGCGGCTAAATTACTCCCAGACAACCATACCGGATTCGCTGAAGGGCGAGTATTCCAAAAGAGGCGCCAATGGTTTTGAGGTGAGGGATGTTGCCAAGGGCAATGCCGCACGGTCTGTTTTTTATTTTTATACCATGTATCAGTATGAGGCCGAGAACACCAATCCCGATTTTTTTAATATACAGCTTAAGTATCTGAGGCGCTGGCATTACAGCGACCAGCCTGATTCTATTGAATATGTAAGGAATGACAGAGCCGCGTTTTATCAGGGACAAAAGAAAAATCCTTTTATTATTGACACGACGCTTGTA
>JAKIYU010000284.1 GCA_022708385.1 Bacteroidota bacterium
GCATTTAATGTACGCAATTAATGATTTTACTGCAAATAAAGAAAGTATCAAAAAATTAACAAAAATATCTTATTTATAATGATACTTTTGATAGCGGTTTATTATCAGTAGCCCAGTTAGTGTTTGCCAAAGAGGGTAACTGATGTAACATAGCGTCAATACCTTTTTCTCCGTTTGGTTGTAATGTAACACAGGTGTCGTTGGTTGGAATAGCCGGTGAATATGTAACCACCAGCTTAGGCCTTTTTAAGGAATTGGGATGGTCGCTTGAGCAGAAATTGAGTCGGCGGTAAGTAGTAACTTCGTCCTGCAATTTGAGCATAATACCATAACCGGCATTAGGGTTTGAAATAATATCTTGTATCAAAGCTGTAACATCAATATTGGTATAATCTTGTGTAGGACTTGTTGATGCAGATATAGCCACCCTGTTTTGTGTGGTTGTTGAAGGTTGGTTATTCCATGTAACTGTAGTTTCGCTCCATGGGTTAATAATTCTTTCGAGCCAGCCGGCATTAGAACCTCCTGAGGTTGAATGATAACCCTGGCCATAGGTATTATCGATAGCATATAAAGACAAGTAAGCACTGTTTACAATTGAACCCGAAGGTATAGAGCTCAAATTAAATTCGATAATGCTGCGGATGTTGGCAAATGTGCCGCCATGAGTCCAGGCTGAGGCCGGTAGTTGTTGCTCGGTTTCCCAGTTAGTATCAGACAACGAAGGCAATTCGTGCAACATGGCATCTTTGCCGGCCGCTCCGTCGGGCTGAAGGGTAAGTGTAACCTGCCCCTTAATGTATAGAATTGAACAAAAAAAGAAAAAATTATATAATAGTATTTTCATATTGTAAATATTTCATTTTTTTTAACAAATATAATATTTTTATTTTAAAAACAATAAATTCAAATAAATTTGGGAGATTTTTAACACACAGTTACTGTTCAACTTTTAACGATAATTAATAGTACATTTTATTAAGTTGTATATAAAAGTTTATAAATTTGTGGTCGTGAAAAAATAAGTTAAGATGGATAAGAAAATTTTAATATTAATACTTCTTTTGGTAAACGGGCTATTGATAAATGCCCAGAATAAAGGCGGGTACAATCTCAAAGCAAAAATTAAGGGTGTAAATCCGGGTGATTCCTGTTATCTCGGCAATTATTTCGGAGAGAAACAGTATGTTCAGGACACGGCCATTATGGATGCCAAAGGTTATGTGGAATTTAAAAAATCAGAAACCCTTCCCGGGGGTATTTACTTTATTGTACTTCCCGACAGGAGTTATTTTGAACTTTTGCTTGACAAGGAACAATCCTTCAGTGTGGAAACAGATACCAGCGATCTGATTAACAAAATGAAAGTTAAAGGTTCGCCCGACAATCAACAATTTTATGATTATCTGAAGTTTATCGATGCCAAACACAAACAGATAAAACCTCTAACAGACAAAGCCAAAGAACTTAAGGAAGACACCCTGAAACTTAAGGAAATACAGGAGCAGATAAAAGAAATAAACAAAGAAGTTGAAAATTTTAAACTGAACTTTATTAAAAATAATCCCGATAAATTTCTTTCGAAGATATTTCTGGCTTCAAAGGATGTGGTCGTTCCCGACCCGCCCAAGAAAGCCGATGGCACTATTGACAGCCTTTTTTCATATAAATACTACAAAGACCACTATTTTGATGATATTGATTTAACAGACGACAGGTTATTACGCACCCCCATTTTTCACAATAAACTTAATAATTACATATCCAACCTTGTATTACAAATACCTGATTCCATAAGCAAAGAAGCTGACCAACTTATAGCCCGCACAGGCAATAATCAAGAAACATTTAAATATATAGTATGGTTTATTACAAACTATTCGGAACGGTCAAACATTATGGGTATGGATGCCGCTTTTGTACACATGGTCGAAAACTATTACATGACCAATAAAGCATATTGGGTTACACCAACCCAACTTCAGAAAATTACGGAAAGAGCACAAAAACTTAAACCTTTATTGTTAGGAAAAATAGCCCCCAATGTTGTTTGTCTCGATTCGATAGGTAAAAAAATAAGCCTTCACAGTGTCAATGCTAAGTACACCATCCTTTATATCTGGAGCACCGATTGCGGGCATTGTAAAAAAATGACACCCATATTAAGAGACCTTTATGCTGAATTAAAAACTAAAGGCGTTGAAGTGTATGCGCTCTGCACCGAAACCGACCTCGATGAATGGAAAGCAAAAGTGATTGAGTATAATGCCCCCTGGATTAATGTGTGGGACCCCATAAATATGTCAAAATTCAGAGATATTTACGATGTTTACAGCACACCGATTATTTATTTACTCGATAAAGATAAAAAAATACTTGCCAAACGTATTGATGTAACCCAACTCAAAGAATTTATCGAAAAACTAGATAAAGAAAAATAAGTCATTCCTATTTGTTTTTTTCATAAATTTGCTTTCTTTGTTGACTGATAATCTCAGTTGAATAAAGATAATTTAAGGCTTAATAACATTGTTAAAAGAATTCTGATGAAAAAATACTTCCTGCGTTCATTACTGTTAGTTTTGCTTACAGGTGCTTTTACTTTTTCCCATGCAGCTTACTTCAGAACTGTGCCCTATACTGTTCATCAGCCGGATGGTGAAGTTATCAATTGTTATGTCAGTGGCGATGAATATTTCAACTGGCTACACGATGCCCAGGGCTATACCATTATACAGGCGCCTGATGGTTATTTCTATTACGGCATTGAAAACAACGGGCTTGTCGTACCATCTTCTTATAAAGTAAATACTGTAAATCCATCTGATGCGGGATTGAAAAAATGGGCAAAAATTTCGACCGAAAATTACCTGAAGAAGAAAGCCTTTATGAACGGCCCTGCAATAAAATCGGCCAAAGGCCCGCAAACAGGCACATTAAACAACATAGTTATTTACATTCGTTTTTCTGACGACACAGAGTTTACAGTAACCCGTGCCAGTTACGACAACAAATTCAATGCGCAGAGCAGTGTATCGCTTTACAATTATTTTAGGGAAGTATCATACAATCAGTTAAGCATTGTCAGCACACATTACCCTGTTTGTGCGCTCACAACAAACTTATCTTTTCAGGACAGTTATCCCCGTAGTTACTATCAACCATACAATGCGACTACCAATACTAATGGTTACGCTGATGACAATGAACGTGAGCTCAGGGAGCACACTCTTTTGGTTAATGCAGTAAATGGTGTATCTTCCGAGATTCCCACCTCCCTGAATATTGATGCAGACAACGATGGCAATGTTGATAATGTATGTTTTATTATCAGGGGTAATTCAGGTGCATGGGCAGAATTGCTTTGGGCGCACCGATGGTCACTATATAGCCAAACTGTGAATATTAACGGCAAGAGGGT
>JAKIYU010000029.1 GCA_022708385.1 Bacteroidota bacterium
GTCGGTAAGTTCAATCAACGTGGCCTCAACAGTACTACCCCCGCCATTGGGACTGTCCTGGTCGTAGTTGTATGTCATTTGTGTTTCGTCGGGGCTGAACCACCAGTAGCCTTGATTTCCGTTTGAATCGGACCAGGTTGCATCAGACAGTAGCCTGCTGTCGGTGCTGTATTGCTGCAAAACGCCGAAGATGACAAGGGAGTCGTTAATCCATGTTTTATTGTCGCAGAGGCCGCACATATAGAATCCTTTTTCGCTGAGGTCTTTTAACGGCACGGTGATATTTGTAACGGCAGAAGTGTCGATAGGTGTGGTGGTGCTTTTAACCGTAAACCTGTTGGTCATATAGCCGCTTCTGACATTGAACCAGTATTGTATGGGCAGCAGGGAAGTGAGGGTAAGCTGACCGTTGGTGTCGGTATAAAGCGGTTTTGAAACAGCGCACGAATCTATCCTCCATTTCCTCTCTGTGTCGTACAGTTCAACCCGGGTATTCCCGACGGGATGGCCTGAGGTATCTGTCACCGTTATTAGCAGCCCGCTCGAAAGGGTAAGCTTTACCTGGATAAAAGCCAGGCCGTTATCGCCATCAAGGAGGGTCAGCGTATCGGTTTTTTCGAAGAACTGAAGGGTTTGCACAGAGGGTAAGACATGAAAATAATACACACTGTCGGCCTGGTCGATATGGTATGTAATATTCCCGTTTTTATCGCTGGTGTATTCATACAAAACCGTGGTGCCCGACGCAGGTGTAATCTGAACAACGGCATTGGGAACGGCCCTGCCTTCGGTATCTGAAACATGCAGAAACCCTGTCCGGTTCTGCGAAAATATCACCAGGGGCAAACCATCAGGAACGAACAAAAAATATTTTTCATAAAAGAGGTTTGAGACTGTAAATATAAGCATTTTACCGAAATGGCAATATTCAGGCTGAGGCGAAGGCGAAGGAAGTTAGTAAGTGAGCTAAAATACTTAAAGTGCCTAAAATAAATATCGAATATTGAACGCCGAATGTCGATTTTTGATTTGGATTTAACTCCCCCATTACTTCTGAAATCATCATTCGCTAATCTTCAATTTTAAGAGGCTGTCTCAAAAGTCAAATATTTTTCAAAAAAATGTTTTTTGCCTGCGCTCACCCTTCTTTTCCCTAAAGGAAACTCCCCTCAAATGTGCGATGGGTAGCCCACTTTAGGGAGTATGGGGGTAAAGATGGCCAAATAACAAAATTTATCGAAATCAATACTATACTAACTTTTGAGACAGCTTCTCGTTATTCAGGGAGTCCGCGTCCGTCAGGCTAACTTTAAGTACTTTAGGCACTTTGAACTTTAGCTCACTTCTTACCCCTCCATCCCCCTCTGTTCTTTCCAGAGTTTGTTGAAGGATTTGGGTTTGAGCACGGGCAGGTCGCGGCGGGGGCCCCAGTATTTGGAAACGACTTTGTTGAGGGCAAAATTTTTAAGTTTCACATTACCGAAATCCATCAGTTTCCGGCTTAAAAATACTTTTTTAAATACATACTGAATGAACTTATCGATACCAGCCGAATAGCCTCTTTTAACCGAGTCCCTGCGGTTGTAAAGCAACAATTCGTGCAGGGGGATGCTTACAGGGCACACTTCGGTACAACGGCCGCAGAGTGAAGACGAAAAGCTGAGATGTTTGTATTCGGCCATGCCCCGCAGGTGAGGGGTAATCACAGAGCCTATGGGTCCGCTGTAAGTGGTTCTGTAAGCGTGACCGCCAATATTTTTATAAATAGGGCAAAAGTTAAGGCAGGCCCCGCAGCGTATGCAGGTGGCGGCTCGCCTTTGCTCGGTATGGCGCAGGAGTTCGCTGCGTCCGTTGTCCACAATAACCACGTACATTTCCGAAGGCCCTTCGGTTTCGTACTCCTGCCGGGGCCCGGTAATAATGGAATTGTAAACTGTAACACGTTGCCCGGTGCCATGGGTGGCCAGCAGTGGCCATATATTGTCGAGGTCTTTGACCGAGGGTATCATTTTATCAATACCGGCTATAGCAATATGAATCTGCGGAAAAGAAATGCTCATGAGGGCGTTGCCTTCGTTTTCGGTGAGGGCTATGCCGCCTATATCGGCAATGATAAAGTTGGCGCCGGTTATACCCACATCGGCAGCTGTAAATTTATTGCGCAGCAATTTGCGTACAAACGCTGTTATTTGTTCTGGTGTGGCATTAGCATCGGTTCCGAATTTTTCGTTAAACAGGGCGGCCACATCTTCTTTCGACTTGTGCATTACCGGTGTAATGATGTGGTACGGCTTTTCGTGGGCTACCTGTACGATAAATTCCCCCAGGTCGGTTTCGAGTACTTCCATGCCTGCTTCTTCGAGGTGCTCATTCAGTTCCAGTTCCTCTGTAATCATCGACTTGGACTTGACCACCGTTTTGGCGTCATATTTCCGCAGGAGGGCTATTATTTCGGTAATGGCATCTTCGGCAGTGGGCGCCCATATTATTTTGCCACCGCGTGCTGTAAAGTTAGCTTCAAATTCGGCCAGGTATTTATCCAGTTCGTTAATGGCTTTGAATTTGGCTGATGCCACCCGTTTTTTGGCCAGGTCCAGATTCTTGTATTGTAATTTGCCTTTATTAAAATTCTTTTCGTACTGCGAAATATTTTTTTTAATCGTGGCTCTGTGGGCCAGATCAAAGGCTTTTTTTTCCGAATCCTGTAAAAATTTATTTTGCACTTCCGACATCCCGATAGGCTTTTTTTACAAAATTATAAATAAAATCAACGCTTTTAATCAAATCAATTTTTAATATCAGATATTTTATCCACTCTTTTTTGGTGTCTTCCGCCTTCAAAAGGGGTGTTTAAAAATACATCCACCATTTCGCAGGCTTCTTCTATAGTAACAAAGCGGGCTGGCAAACACAGTACATTGGCATCGTTGTGTTGTCGTGCCAATACAGCTATTTCCTTTTTCCAACACAGAGCGGCCCTGATACGGGCATACTTATTAACTGTCATACATACGCCATTGCCGCTTCCGCAAAGGATTATGCCAATGTCTGCCGATTTATTAACAACAGAAAAAGCAAGGATATGTGCTACATCAGGATAATCCATGCTTTCGGTTGAATAAGTTCCAAAGTCAGTAACTTCTGCAAAGTATTTACTTTTTAAATACTCTTTTATTATTTCTTTGTATTCAAAACCGGCATGATCCGATGCCAACGAAATTTTTAGTAAGTTCTTTGACATTTTATTTTTTTTATCACTGTAAAATTATCTTTATTTTTTCAGATGTTAATAATTTATATGTCTTAAATTTTAAAACGATTCAATTACATATATTTATTCATTTGTTTTCTAATATTTTACAATTTAGTCTTTTATATGTTTAATTTTATTTATGTATTAAAAATCAAATAATTGTATGTTTTAAACAAAAACATGTTAATAACTGTGTAATTTTGTTACTAATTTTTATAAAGTTTAATTTTGTTTACATTAAAATATTTATATGACAGTATTTTTATATAAAAACAAAATAAAAAATATTATTTTTAATAAGGTTAAATTAACAACATGCTAACATTTTAAAAATGTTTAAAACAATCTTGTTAATTAACATAAATATATATAAATTATTAACATTTTTTTTATAATATACTTTAAATCAATTAAATAAATGTGAATAATGAGTTAATTAAAATGTGAATAAATCAACACTTTTTTTTATCGAAAGTTTTTACACCTTTTAACAGCCTTAATAATTAATATATTTTTTTATAAATAAAGAAAATATAATAAATACAGAAAAAACAGAAAAAAAACAATGGGGAAAAAATTAATAAGAAAAAACAAAGCAGATATATTTTACCTGGAAGAAATAAATAGGTTAAGAAAATTTAAAAATGCTGTTATTCTTGCTCATTTTTATCAGCAACCCGAGATACAGGATGTAGCAGATTTTATTGGAGACAGTTTGGCTCTTTCGCAACAAGCAGCCGAAACGGATGCAGACATTATTGTGTTTTGCGGGGTTAAATTTATGGCAGAAACAGCAAAAATATTGTCGCCGCAAAAAAAAGTACTGTTACCTGATATGGAAGCGGGTTGTAGTTTAGCCGATAGTTGCACTTATGAGGATCTGGCAGCTTTAAAGAAAAAATATCCGGGGCATAAAGTAATAACTTATATAAACTCAACTGCGCGTGTTAAAACCATATCGGATGTGGTATGCACCTCGAGTAATGCCGTAAATGTAGTAAATTCTTTTCCAGAAGGTGAAAAACTAATTTTTACCCCCGATAAAAATCTTGGTAATTGGGTTAAGGAAAAAACCGGTAAGGATATGGTTATTTGGCAGGGCTCGTGCGAAGTGCACGATGTACTGAAAATAGAAAATATTATAAAATTGAAGGAACTTTATCCCGACGCCAGGATTATAGCACATCCCGAATGCAAAGACATTATTCTTAAAATAGCTGATTTTGTAGGGTCAACTACAGCACTTCTCGATTATACAGTGAAAAGCAAAAGTACAAGGTTTATTGTGGCTACCGAATCGGGCGTATTGCACCAGATGAAGAAAAAGTCACCGGATAAAGAGTTTATTGTGGTTCCGGCTGACGAAACATGCTCTTGTAATAATTGTGCTTTTATGAAAATGATTACCCTCGAAAAACTTTATATGTGTCTTAAAAACGAAAAACCGGAAATTAAATTAACGAAAAACCTGATTGAAAAAGCCAAAGAGCCGTTAATGAAAATGTTGACTATTAAATAAATAAGTATAAAATTTAATGATTTTGAAAACAAATAAACCTGTATATTTATTAATATTTCTAATATTGTTTGTATGCAATGTTGTATATGCACAAAATACAAACGACAGTACGAATTACAAAAAGTTTTACCATACCAATGGAAAATTGGCCAGCGAAGGTTATTTTATTAATGGAAAGCCAGAAGGATATTGGAAAACCTATTATGAAACAGGCATTTTAAAATCGGAAGGAAACAGAAAGAATTTTCAACTTGACAGTATTTGGAAATTCTATGATGAGAATGGAAAATTAATTTCAGAAATATCTTATAAAAATAACCTTAAAGATGGATTAAAAAAAACTTATACAGAAAAGGAAATAATTGAAGAAAACTTTGAAAATGATATAAAAACAGGTCTGACTAAATATTATTTTACAGACGGAAAATTAAAAAAAACCGTGATGTTTGAGAAAGGTAGGGAAACAGGATTATCAAAAGAATACAACCAGGAAGGCGTAATAATAGTTCTTACAGAATACAGAAACGGCATCATTGTTAAGAGAGAAAACATAAACAGAACCGACCGCAACGGAAAAAAACAAGGTGTGTGGAAAACTTTTTACGAAGATGAAACGCTCTTTACTGAAGCCTTTTATGTAAATGGAAAAAAGAATGGCTATTTTAAAGAATACAATCATGATGGCACATTAAAAAGTATAAAAAAATATATTGATGATGAGGAACAAAAAGATGTGCCTGAACTTACGAAATATGAAATTAGAAATGATTATTACCCTGATGGCTCTTTAAAAGTTGTGGGGAGTTATAAAGACGGTATGGCAGAAGGTATAAGAAGAGAATATGATAAAGAAGGAAAAATAATAAAATCATATATTTTAGCCAAAGGCATTATAACCGGCGAAGGTATTGTGGATGAAAAAGGATTGAAACAAGGTTTTTGGAAGGAGTATTATAACGATGGAAAACTAAAAGCGGAAGGAGATTACAAAGATAATGTCAGAACAGGCCTCTGGAAGTTTTATACCGAAAATGAAAAGCTGAAACAGCAGGGTAAGTTTAATAAAAGTGGCTTCCAGACAGGAGAATGGAAATGGTTTTACGAAAACGGCGCGCTCCAGAAAAGTGAAATTTTTTCAAATGGTGTGCTGGAGGGAGAAACAGAAGAATTTGATGAAAACGGCACATTGATAACCAAAGGCACTTATGTTGAAGGCAATGAAGACGGTCCTTGGATTTATGTAACAAGCGGTTTCAGACAAGAGGGTGTATTTAGTTTTGGCCGTAAAAACGGCATGTGGAAAAGTTATTACCCAAATCAAACCCTTAAATTTGAAGGAAATTACATCGACGATTACCCTGATGGGAAACATATTTACTACTGGGATAACGGTAAAATAAAAGAAGAAAGGTTTTACGTTATGGGTAAACCCGAAGGCACATGGAGAAAATACGACGAATCAGGCGCCCTGACGATTTATATAGACTATAAAAGAGGCATTGAATACAGGTACGATGGCGTTATCATAAAACCTGTTATTGAAGAATAAACTAAAATAAATTTATGATTGAAATAAAAGAAATCAGAGAACTGATTGAAGCACAGAAAAATAAAATTATCATTCTTATTGATGATGCGGGTTCTATCGAATTTGTAAACCAGAGTTTTTTACAATTGTTTAATTTCCAGGAAAATGAAATAATAGGACAAAACATCCTGACCTTTGTTACCGACAATATTTTTCAAAATTTCAGAATCTGGAAAACGATAAGTGAAGGCCTGATGTGGAAAGGGGAAATTAAATCCTTTAATAAAAATGGAGAAGAAGTATTTCTTTTTGCGGAAATAGAACCCTATTATAAAAGGAAAACCATTACAGGATATATAGTTTTAGCTGAAGATATTACAGGAAACAAAAAACAGGAAAACGAAATACATGAGCTTGAAAAGAAAAACAACATCATATTGAGTGCTTTACCCGACACAATTTTGTTAGTGGATAATAATGGCGTTATAAAACAGGGAAAAATAGAAGAAAAAAGCGTATTCTTTGTTAAGAATGATATCATCGGAAAAAACATTACAGCGCTTAATTTGCCTTGCGATTTTACCCGAAAACTTCTTAATGCCCTTCGTTTTACGCTGAAATCGCGAAAAATTAAACAATTTAATTATGATCATGTACAACACGACAAACATGTAGAATGCCGTATAATAGCTCTTAACGATACCGAAGCTGTTTGCATAGTAAGAGATATTACCAAGAGAATAGTAGCCGAAAAAATCCTTAAAAACAGGGAAAAATCTTACAAGAGTATGGTCGAAAATTTCCCCAGCGGACTTATTATCCAAAAGAACAACAGAATATTTTACGCCAATAAAACGGCTCTTCATTATATCGGATGCAAAACATTGAATGAGCTGCGCAAATACAACATCCTGGAACTATTTCCCGAAGAATACCGAGAGAAAACAAGCATAAGGCAAAAAAAAGCCCTTGAAGGCAAAGAAGTGCCTTTTATGGAATTTCCTATCATGAATATTAAAACAGGGAAATATCATATTTTTGAAACAAAACCTGTTTTGTTCGATTATTACGGCGAAAAGATATGTCAGATAGTAATGCGCGACTTAACTGTACAGAAAAAACTGATTAAAGAAACACTCAGAGCCGAAATGGCCGAAAAAGTCAATAAAGAGTTACAAAATGAAATGCTTATAAGAATTAAAGCCGAAGAGCAAATAAAACAAACCCTTATCGAAAAAGAAGAACTTATTAAAGAAATTCATCACCGGGTCAAAAACAACATGCAGGTAATGACCAGCATTCTTAATTTGCAGGCTAATCTTATTAAAGATGAAAATACGCGCAGGATATTTGAAGAAAGTCAAAACAGAATTCAATCTATGGCCCTGGTACACGAAAATATATATGCCAGTAAAACATTTAATAAGATAGATTTCGAAAAATATGTCAGCAGTTTAATACAAAATTTATTAAGAACCTACGAAAAAAATGAAAAAAATATTGAAATAACAAAAAAAATTAAAAATTTTTATTTGCCTGTAAGCCTCGCTGTGCCTTGCGGTTTGATACTTAATGAAATAATTTCTTTTTCGATGAAAAGATTTTTTGTCGAAATATCGAAAAAAATTACTATCTTTGTCGAAGCTAATTTAACTAATAACGAAGTGCAAATTTTTATTTCAGACAACGGCCCCCTGCCCAACAATGATTTTTTTCAAAAAAATCAGAGCTCTTTGAGTTTTCAGTTGGTTACAGCCCTCGTCGAACAGTTAAATGGAAAAATTGATTTCGATAACAAACAGCAAAACAAAATTTCAATATTTTTTAACATTTAAATCTAAACATTATGGCAAAATTAAAAATTTTAGTAGTTGAAGACGAAAACATCGTCGCAAAAGACATTCAGAACAGCCTCACAAAACTTGGGTACAAAGTATCCGGTGTTGTAAATTCAGGCGAAAAGGCAATAGCCGAAGTGGATGAATCACGTCCTGACCTGGTGCTGATGGACATCATGCTCAAAGGAAAAATTGATGGCATCGACACAGCAAAAATCCTCAGGGAAAGATACGACATTCCCGTTATTTTCCTCACAGCCTATGCCGACGAAAACACGCTCGAAAAAGCAAAAATCAGCGAACCCTACGGCTACATCATTAAACCCTTTAAAGAAAAAGAACTGCAAACAACTATCGAAATGGCCGTTTACAAACACGAAAAGGATTTCAAAGTAAAGAAAGAAAGAGATCTTTATCATTCAATAGTCGAAAACAAAGATGCTAAAGACAGTATTTTCGTTAGGGCAGATTACAGGCTTAACAAAGTGGCTTTTAAAGACATTTATTTTGTTGAAGCGCTTAAGGATTATGTGGTTATCAACACTTCCGATAATATTTACACCACCCACACAACCATGAAACACATGATTAAAATTCTTCCCGAAAAAGAATTTGTAAGAGTACACCGTTCTTATATCGTACGCCTCGATAAAATATTTTCAATAAAATATCCCGACCTCGTTATTGAAGGAAAAATGAAAGTTATTCCCATAGGTGGACTTTACAGAAAAGAACTTTTCGGAAGATTGAACCTTATATAAAAAAGTTCTTTATCAAAAATTAAAAAGGGAGCCTCAAAAATGCTCCCTTTTTTATTTCATCCCCACAAAAAAACAATAATACATCTTAAATAATTGAAAAACAATCACATAACATTTAAATACATATTTTAATGAAACAGCCCATTTTTAAGGCTTATAACGAACGATTTATTTTTGGGAGCCTTGAGATACTGCAAAAGGGTAAAAATTAAAAACAGGGGCTTAAAATTGCATTTTTTTCCTGATGATGAAAATTGTGCTGGAAGAAGGGTATTTTTTCGACAGTATTTTAAAATTGGAAATTGCACCCCAAAAAATACCCTTAAAAAACGGCATTTTATTTTTCATATATTTTTCACTTAGCATACTTACATAAAATGAATCGAAAAGCATGTTTTTAGTTGTATGAATTTGAAATTGGTGATTAAGAAGTAAGCGCGACAGTGTTTTTTGAGAAAAATGGTATAAATGCCGTGGCACATCATACGCCGCCCAATATTTGCCATAGTGCTGAGCATCGAAAGAATCAGCATTAGGAACAGCAATAATAAGAACGCCGTCGGGTTTTAATAATTTATAAAACTGTTCAAGTTTTAAGTTTATATCATGAATATGTTCGAGTACATGCCACAGTGTAATGGCATTAAAGCTAGCGGCAGGCAGTTGTTCAATATCTTCAGGGCTACCTATTTCAAAACCTTGTTTGTGGCTGGCATACGCTCTTGTATCTGCATCCTGCTCAAGGCCATAGCAATCCCATCCTTTATTTTTGAATAAACCAAGAAAATCGCCTGTACCACAACCATAATCGAGTATCTTTCCTTTACCCGCATAAGCACAAACCAACTTATATTTGTTTTTGATATTTAATGATTTAACAAATTGATAGACTTTAAAAAAGAGGCCTTTGTTTGTATCGGAGTGAGATACATAATCGGACGATTTGTAATAACGGCCTATGTCATCAGGAGACGGTATCGGATAAGTGAATTTAAATCCGCAGGAATTGCACTGATAGATATAAAATAGCTCGCCGCTTAAAAAATAATCTCTAGTATCATATAATTTTTGAAAAGTAGTGTTGTTGCAAATTTTACAATTATCGGTTGGTGTCATTGTTAAAAATTTATAATGTTTCACGTGAAACAAACTCAACGGCCAAGATAGATAAGGATTACAGAGATATCCGACGGAGAAACACCACTTATACGGGAAGCTTGTCCGATGGTCCTGGGTTTTATTTTACTTAATTTTTCACGGGCTTCATACGAAAGGGATTTCAGTTTTTGATAATCAAAGTTTGGATGAAGCTCTATATTTTCGAGGCGTTCCATTTTGTTTACCTGCTCCATTTCCTTCTCAATATAACTTTCGTATTTTACCATTATTTCGGATTGTTCAAGGACATCGGAGCTAAACGTATCAGAATCGGAAATATATTGATTTAAAGAATTTATGTTACTGATTAAATCTTTTAAATTTAATTGAGGCCTGAGTAAAATATTGTATAATTTGATTTTTTGAGTTATTTTAGGTGTATTCATGCGGGTTAGATAATCATTTATTTCCGAAGGTTCTGCTGTTGTGTTGCGGAGAAAATGAATGAGATACTTAGATTTGTTTTCTTTTTCTTTGATTTTTTTAAAACGCGCCTCATCAATTAAACCCAACTCATAGCCAAAAGGTGTTAACCTTAAATCGGCATTATCCTGACGGAGTAAAATACGAAATTCAGCACGGGAAGTAAACATCCTGTAAGGCTCATCCACCCCTTTTGTAACAAGGTCATCAATCAGAACACCGATGTAAGCTTCGGAACGTTTTAAAATAAAGGGTGCATTGCCTGTAAGTTTCCGGTGTGCATTAATGCCTGCTATTAAACCCTGACAGGCAGCTTCTTCGTAACCGGTAGTGCCGTTTATTTGTCCGGCAAGGTACAAATTCTCGACTGTATTTGTTTCAAGTGTATGCTGAAGCTGCAAAGGAGGAAAAAAATCATATTCAATGGCATAGCCCGGGCGAAATATTTTGACATTTTCAAAACCCTTCATTTTTTTTAGCGCCCGGTATTGTACATCCTCGGGTAATGAAGAAGAAAAGCCATTAATATAAACCTCAGCAGTTTCCCATCCTTCTGGTTCAACAAAAATAAGATGGGTGTCTTTTTCGTGAAAGCGCACAATTTTATCTTCTATTGAAGGGCAGTAACGGGGGCCAATACCCTCGATAATACCTTTAAAAAGAGGAGATTTTTCGAAACCTGTACGGAGGATATCGTGCACTTCTTTGTTGGTGTGTGTAATGTAACAGCTTTTTTGTTTGCTAAGAACAGGGGTATCGGTAAAAGAGAATTTACCAGGATTTTCGTCACCTTTTTGTTCTTCCATTTTTGAGTAATCGAGGCTGCGACCATCTACGCGCATCGAAGTGCCCGTTTTCATACGGTCCGATTCCAGTCCTAATGCATTTAGGCTTTCGGTGAGTCCCGTAACGCCGGCCTCCCCTACCCTGCCCGATTTGAATTGTTTTTCGCCAATATGTATTATCTCGTTAAGAAAGGTGCCGTTGGTGAGTATAAGTGCTTTGCATTTTATGTGAAGGCCAAGCAATGTAGTAACACCCGATACTTTTCCGGTTGTAGTTGTAACGCCTGTAACCGTGTCCTGCCAGAAATCAAGATGTGGTATTTTTTCAAGGGCAAGGCGCCAGTTAATAGTAAAAAGTATCCTGTCGGCCTGAGCCCGGGGACTCCACATGGCCGGTCCTTTTGAGCGGTTAAGCATGCGAAACTGTATCATTGAATGGTCGGTTACTATGCCCGACAAGCCCCCCAGAGCATCTATTTCGCGAACTATTTGCCCCTTGGCAATGCCCCCCATCGAAGGGTTGCACGACATCTGTGCAAAGGTGAACATATTTGATGTAATGAGCAATACAGAAGAACCCAGGCGGGCTGCTGCTGCCGCTGCTTCGCAACCGGCATGGCCGGCACCCGCTACAATTATGTCATATTCTGGCAACATCACTCATTGTTTTACGTGGAACAATTGCTAAACATCTATAATTCAGTTATATACGAGCTAAAAAAGTGTGTTTATTTATAAATGTTAGCACAAAGGTAATATATTTCTCCAAATTTCTAAAATCAGAAATTGTAACAGGGTTTGTTATTCAGAAGGAAGCTTTAATTTATACAGCCAAAAGGTGTTACGTACTTCAAACCTTTAGCATAGCCAAACACCTGTCTTCGGCCTGGCTCATTTGCTCCTTTTCGGCTTTTGTTTTGTCGGTGTGCCCCAG
This sequence comes from Bacteroidota bacterium, assembly GCA_022708385.1. Lineage (GTDB taxonomy): Bacteria > Bacteroidota > Bacteroidia > Bacteroidales > PXBB01 > JAKIYU01. The sequence continues at coordinate 12,200 of JAKIYU010000029.1, forward strand.
CAGATGCAGTAAACCATGCACCATTACGCGGTGTAGCTCGTTATCAGTAGTGGTTTTGAAAAGAATGGCATTTTCGTTTATGCGGTCAATACTGATATAAATATCTCCTGATATTTCGGTAGCTCCAGGCATACTGTCTGGGAAAGTTATAATATCGGTAAACGTATTATGATTAAGGTATTTAATGTTAAGATTTAAAAGAAAAGCATCTGAACAAAATATGTAATTAATGGCACCTGTTTTTTTGCCTGCATTCACTGCTACGGACGAAAGCCATTTTTTTAATACTTGTTCGTTATTAAGTTTAAAATCAATGTCCTCCGTAAAAAAACGAATAGCCATAAAGTATAAATTTAAGATTACAGGTAAGATGAAAAGCGGCGCGGGATAAACAAACTTATTCTTTATTTTTAGGCTTGCTGACGTCCTGGTTGTTCTTAATGTTTTTGAGGTAAGTGTTGATGCGGTCGTCCGACAACTGGCGCGTGATGCTTGAAACAGTAAAAATAAGCTCCACACAGGTACCATTATCGTGAAAAATAGCGCTATCGGCCAGCGATTTCATAATGTACAACCCACGGCCTTCGGTTTTTGAAAAGTCACCATGGATATCGGTGGGGTCGGGAATGGTATCGAGATTAAAGCCATCGCCCTGATCTTTTATTTTAAAGGAATAGCCCTCGGGTTTTATTTCGAATTTAAGATATACTTTTTTTGAACTATCGTGCTTATTACCATGAAAAATAGCATTTTCGACAGCTTCGGTAACGGCTGTCAGTATATTGCCGAAATAATTATTATTTATATTGTAATAGTCGCACAGGTCTTCCACAAAACGTTCAACCATGTGAATGTTGTTGATATGAGAGGGTATGGTCAGATGGTGAAGTTTATCAAGCATCATAATTACTCATGAAAATTATAGAAATATTCATTAATCTTATTTTTATAAAAAATTCTGAAAGAAGGAGGAATTGTTTTAAGAATTTCTTCTTCTTTCGATTTTAAGTTGTTATACTTAAAAAATTGATTTGGGTTACTAAATTTTTGATTTTTTGCTTCGTTCGATTCGCGTCTTTCTTCCATTTCTCTCTCCATTTCGGCTTTTTCGTGTTCAAGCAAACGTGTAAGAATTTCTTGCTGTCGGTTAATGGTTTCGCGGCTTATCATTTTGTTTACGATATCCGATTCGGATTGTTCCATTTTACGTTGTAGGTCGTCGAGTTCCTTGCTGTTGCCCAGGCCTTGTTTTTTGAGTTCTTCGGCTATAGAGCGAAGCTGATTGCGTATGGCTTCCTGCTGGGCCGCTGCACGCGCCAGTTGTTCGCTGAGCGATTGTCCTTGTCCTTGCTTGTCCTGGGGTTGCTTACCCTCTTTAAGGTCCTGAAGCATTTTATTAAGAGCTTCCTGCATTTGCCGCATTGATTTGAACGAAGGCTGGCCTTGACCCGGTTTACTGCAACTTTTATTGCAGCTTCCCGATTTTTGTTGCATTTGCATCTGCATATTCTGCATAGCTTCGTTAAGCATCAGCGCCAGGTTGTTGATATGTGTCATAACATATTGCTGCCGGTTGTTAGCCAGTTGTATGTTGCGCCCCACAAGCGATTCGACGGCTTTATCCATATTGCTGTTTATATCGGCTATTTCGCTGTTAACAAACGATTGTATCTGTGTTTGACGTTTACTCAGGGCAAACAAAGAGTCCTCTATCATTTTAAGGTCGTCTTTTATTTTATTTTGCTCTTGCATCAAAGCCACGTATTTGGGATCATTAACACGCGTTTTGCTAAGTGTCAGCATCAAGGCTTCTTGCGCAAAGGATGAACGAAGCAGATTCTCAAGAATGTCCCGCAGGGCATCAATATCTTCGGCCATGTTTTCCTGCATCATTTCCTGTTCCATTTCTTTTAATTTATCGGAGAGTTGGTTCATCTCCTCGGCAGCTTTTTTCTGAGATTGCGAAGCTTTTTTATTGTTGTTTTTCTGCAATTGTTCGCTGCTGTTCTGCATTTGCTCGCTTATGTTTTTCTGCTGTTCGTCGGTGCGCTCAAACTTATTGGGTTTTTCGAGGGCTTTGTTTTTCTTGTCCAGGTCGTCGAGGTCTTTTTTAAGATTTTCGAATTTTTGACTGAGGTTCTGCTGTTCTTTTTCCAGTTGTTTGTTGTCGGCGTTTTTGTCTTCGGATTTTTCCGATAATTTGTTTTGTTCTTCGGCCATTTTATCAAGCTTTTCGATAGTTTCCGACAATTTCTTTTCGAACTCAAACTGTTTAAATAGTTCAAGGCTCCGGTCCAGCTCTTTTTCTACATCTTTGGCGCCCAGTTTCATTTTATCGAGCATGTTTTTAACCTTTTCTTTATCGAGCTTATCCATTGCTTTTTCAAGCTCTTCCATCAAGGCTTTCATTTCATCCGACATTAGTTTTTCGAGTAGTTTGTTAAGTTCTTCTTGCTTTTTAAGTATGTCTTCATTGAGCTCTTTAAACTGATTTTCCCAGTTCTCTTTATTTTCGAACATCTTTTGAATATCTTCGGCTTTTTTCTGCAATTCTTTCGATTTGTCGAGCAGTTGTTCAATATTTTGTTTATCCTGCCAGCTAAGGCTTTTTTTATCAATCAGCCGCCTGTTTAATTCGTCGATGCTTTTTTGAAGGCTCGAGGCATTTTTAAGGGCGGCCTGCATGTTGTTTTTAAGTTTTTCGGTATTGTTTTCGGATTTTTCCTGTACTTCTTCTGCGCTGAGGGTTTTGTATATCATGGTGCGCGAACGCGACGATTTGCTGCCCGACACACCATCGTTATCCCATACTTCGAAATAATATTCAATAACATCGCCGGGTGTGTGTACAACATCATTCATATTCAATTGATAAAAGAATTGTTGCTGAACAAGTTGTGTATTGATGGTTACAGGAAAGGTCTGTGAGTTTTTTTCTGAATTGTCGTTTCGCACCGCGCAATTGAAGGTTAACTTTTTAAAACCATAATCATCTTTTATCTGGCCTGAAAAAAACAACATGTTTTCAATTATTGAATCTCTGTACTCTTCAACCTCGACCGAAGGATAAGCATCGGGAATTACATTGATGGTAAAAAGCAGGGAATCGGCAGGGTTTACATATTCGTTAAGGGCTTTAATGCTGTACGAGCAACCCGATAAGAAAC
>JAKIYU010000030.1 GCA_022708385.1 Bacteroidota bacterium
CTGAGCGGCCAGATTTTCTGCGGCAACAACCCCGCCGATGCCGGCACCGTTTACCTGCTTATTGTCACCCCCGGTTCCTCAAATGGGGTCAGCATGGTGGCATCAACACCCATACAGGCCAACGGCACCTACCAGTTCAGCAATATTCCTTACGGGCAGTATCTCATACAGGCCCATCTGTCGCCCAACTCAACCTACTTCTTCGATTATCTGCCCACCTACTACGGCGATGTGCTATACTGGTCACAAGCTACGTTTGTATCCATAGGGCAGGTAAACCTCACTGTCCAGTACGACATCCACATGTTAGGCACCAACCTGAACAGTTCGGGTAATGGCCAGATAAGTGGCAATGTGTTATCGGGTACAGGCTCTAAAACAACACTGAGCGATGTGCTAGTGGTATTGCTCGACGAAAACAACACCCCGCTTACTTACACCTACTCAGATGCAAATGGCTATTTTGAGTTCAAGAACCTGCCCTACGGCACGTATAAACTGCAGGCAGAAATATGGGGCAAAGACCCTGTGGCCGCCACCATCACCCTCGACAACAGCACGAGCAGTGTCAATGATGTGGTCATTACCGTTAACGACGTCACTGTGATTGCTTCACTCCATGGGTATAGCGAAATGTATTTCAACACCATCGGAGCCCTCTATCCCAATCCTGCAACCGACGCTATAAACCTCGACATCAGCCTGAAAATCAATGCCACTGTCAGCCTGAACATTTACAACATTATGGGTGTAAGTGTTTACAACAGCCAGAACGATTTTGCTTCAGGCAACCATCACCTTAACTTTAACATCAACCACCTGCCGGCCGGTTTATACTACGTGGATATGGTGGTTGATAACAACATCCGCGTTTCGAAGCTGTTCAACAAGCTTAAATAAACCCCTGTACCTTTTTGTTAACAAGACCGCCTCAGTTTTGGGGCGGTTTTTTATTTTAAAATAATAAGCAATGTTTGCTGACGTTTATTATATTTGTACGTTTAATTTAAAACATAATGGCAAGGATAATATGTTTTTCAAAAATAAATACTAAGCAGGTCATTTTCATAGTTTTTTTCGTAGCCATTGTCGGGGCTCTAAGCTTTATAAGCGCCTGCGTCAAAGATGATAACTGTAAGGACTGCCGCATTCAAACCTACGAGAACGGCGCTCTGGTATCTAGTGGCGATTGGGTTGAATATTGCGACCAGGCACTGCGGGATGTGGAAGGACAAACATCAACTGTGGGCAACATGACCACCAAAATGGTGTGCCGGTAAAATTTAATTATAACAATATTTATTTGAGTTACGGTGGCTTCGAGAACCTCAACCACCGTTGATAACTATTTTTACTGCCAGAAAAATATCATAGCTTTTTTAAGCATGGTGGCTGAGGCTCCCAAAGAAACTGTTAACAATTACTATTATTACAGACTAAAATTACCATCGTCCAAATAATAAATGGTGGCTGAGGCTCTCGAAGCCACCATTAAATTTTGTCGGGGTGAGAAGACTCGAACTTCCGACCCCCACGTCCCGAACGTGGTACGCTACCAACTGCGCTACACCCCGATAGTGTAATTATCGTAATGTATAGCTCCCTTTTAGCTGTCGGCATCCTTTATTAATAGGATGTGGTACGCTACACCCCGATAATTAATTTGGATTGTAAAATTAATATTTTTTGAATAATCGTTGTATTTAACTTTTTAAATATACTTAAAATTTTTTCATAGTTGTTTTTTCTATCATTTTATTATAGAGAGGCAGAAAGATTGCGGGGAGGGAGATTAAGTGTCTGTGCAAGGCATCCTGCAGAATAGAGTGAAATGCTCCCTATGAAGCACAGGCGCTTTATAAAACCACTTCGCATATAAGCGTTTTTAGTGTCAACGGGACACCACAAAACGGGCACGTCTTGCCACAGAAGCATTTTCGGCAACGATAATGTAGGTCCCTGTCATAAAGTTACGGATATTTATTAATATTTCCTTTTCATTTCCTGTGTTTTCTTCCCATATTAAACGTCCATCGAAACCGTGAATGCTGACTTTTGAAAAACCCAGGCTGTTATCAAGTATCAGAAAATCACTCGAAGGATTGGGAAATACCCGGAGTAAATCAGGCGTCGGGTTTTCTGTTTCTATGTCTGTTAGATGAATATCCTGTTCATAATTTATGTCTTCCGCTAACACTTCGGGGTTCAGCAGTGCTGTTGGTTCATACGGCATATTTGATGCTATTTTAAAGTTCAATGTGCTGCCTGTTACCGTCCCGTTTGCGTTGGTGGCCTTAACCCTGAAATAATAGGTCACACCGGCAGTGAGACTCCCCAGTGTTATGCTTACTGCAGTATTGGTGTTACCGCTTACGGTCGAGGGATTGGCATTGAATTCCCACGGGCTGCTGCTGTTGGACGAAGTCCATATCTGAAATGTGACGGTTGCTTTCGTATTATTGCCCTTAACAGTACCGTTGAGTTTTGCGGTGGATGCGGTAATATTTGACGCAGCCAGGGTTGTAACTTCAGGCAGGCTCCCTGTGGTAGTGGTACCGCCCATAAACTTAAACGTGATTTCCTTTGTTGACGTATTGTGAGTGATATATGTGATAGGTTTGTTCACACTAGCCCCCGACCAAGTTTTCATGTTGGGCACAGTGTTATCAGTAAAGCTGGTTTTGTTTGAAGTTCCCGGGAAAGGCGTGGATGTGGCATTGATACTGCCATAATTGCCTGCTTTTGGGTCGGAGGCACTTCCTGCAGGCACGATGTATAGCCGTTGCGGATGGGTTGTGTTAATGCTATTGCTGGATATGTAACTGCTCAATTGCGGATGCACATGATAAATCAGCAGGCCGCTTTGCGGGATATACGAATCGAAGCCTGTTTTCTGGCGGTTTTCCAAAAGGAAATAATCGTTTGAAACGCTTGTGTTGATACGGTAAATTTGTTTGTTCTGTTCAACATTTTTGACCGTTACATTGGCCGCAACCGTTAAGGTAACAGGTGTAACCCAGCCCAGATACACCTTACTCCACGCATTGGGGTGCGCCGGTTTGCGTCCGCTGTTAAGCCATGTACCGGAGGCCATCAGATCCCAATCGCCGGTACCTCCATAAGAACCTCCGGCGCCACCGTTTGTATCGTAAAAATCGGGCAAGCCGATGGCATGGCCAAATTCATGGCAAATAACACCGATATTTGTCATGATACTTGTGGTGTATTTCTCGGGCTGTATGGTGTAATTGTTAAATGTTTTACCCCCCAGGGTTAGGGTGCCATAACCCGAAGCAGAGAGGCTCCAGTTGTGCGACCATATATCGGCGGTATTGCCCGATGTTTCCTCGCCTAAACCCGAATGAATAACCGCCACCAAATCAATGTATCCGTCGTTGTTGTTGTCGAATGGAGAAAAATTGACACCTGCATTATACGCTGCTTGTATGGCATGGCGCACAGCCAGGGCGGCCTTGCTGTCAGTTCCGGCGCCCCCTGTATTAGCACCGTAATAAGCACGTGTATTTGGCAATGTAACCACCTGTGTTACTGTTGTTGTTACTACCAACTGCCCGTAAGAAACTTCATAAAAATAGTCTTTAAAACAACCTGAGCCACTGTAATTAGCAGCGTTAAACAAATTATTAAAGGCACTCTGTGCATAGGTAAAAGGCTGGTCGCTGAAACGGGCCAGAATAACCAGTAATTTACGGTTGCCGGTGGCCGGAAAGCCCCCCATTTTATCTTCTGCAGCACCCTTGCCATAAACAGCCATGTTTCGTTTCAGTTGAAGCTGCTCATCGCTGTAAAAAATATTTTTATTTAAAGTATTTAAAAAATCAACATCCGCACGTGTTCTCTCATTCTTGTTTTTTGCCATAACACCCGACGGTATCATGTGGCCTTTAATATCTGCAGAGGCATAGTCAAGATACCCCTGTTCATTTTCCGCCAGCTTATAACCATCTTCAGTTTCGAGCCAGTTAATAACCGCATCGCCCCATAGTTTTACTGTAAGTGCGGTATTGTCGGGCTGCGTATATTCAAATGTTTCACCCTGTACATATGCCCCATTGCCAAATACAACCGTTTGTGACTGCGTAAAACCCACCTTAATAAAGAAACACAAAACGGCAAGAATAAAAGGTATTTGTTTTTTCATGGCTTTTAATTTTAAAAAATCTACCCAAATATAAAACACAACGAAGCCTAAAGTCAAGTGTTTAGGCAAAAAAGTGTTGTTTGGATTCGGTAGCGGTCGTTTTGGGAGAACGAACGGTTTTTTAACCTTTAAAGGTCATGGCCAGAAAGTCTAAAAATTCCTGCTTTCGCCTGCGGGCTATGGGAATATCGGTATTGTCGCGCACCACCACATTGCCCGAATCATTTTTATTTACAGAAACTATGTAAGCCGTGTTGATGACGTGCGATTTATGCACCCTGAAAAAGCCAAATGGTTCAAGAAGTTCTTCATAATATTTAATGCTTTTGCTCGACAGGTAGGGCTTCCCTGAAGCAGTAAAAAGGCGGGTATAATTTTCATCCGATTCGAGGCGGATAATGTGCTTGATTTCAACAAAATCAATGCTTTCGAAAGAGTGAATGGCTATTTTCGGAGCTTCTCCTGTATTGTGCACCAGATGTTTCAGCTTTTCAATAGAGTTGAGCTTTTTGTCCCTCAACAGTTTACAGCACTTTATCAAGTCATCGGGGTTGACAGGTTTTAGGATATAGTCGAGTGCATGCAGGCGGAAAGCCTGGATAGCGTATTTTTCGTGAGACGTGATAAAGATGATTTCAAAATTAATATCATTTAACTTAGCCAGCAGGTCAAATGCATTGCCATCGGTTAGCGAAATATCCATAAAAGCCACTTCCGGCTTATTGTTTTCGAGAAATGCAAGGGTGTCGTTTACACCAGTGGTTAGGCCGATAATATGAATATACGGACAATAAGCCGTCAAATACTTTTCAATAAGTTTCTGGTTATTAATTTCATCTTCTACGATAAGGGCTTTAATCTTCATAGTCGTAATCGTCATTAATGAATGGAATACTGATTTTAACAAGTGTACCCCTGTCGAACAAACCGCCCTTATAGTCATCAATACTGAAGGCGGTGGGTTGCTTTAATTCCTTACCCCACAGCTCAATACGCTCCTGCGACAGTTTAAGCCCCCGGCTGCCATGTGTTCTGTTATTTATGTGTTGTTGCCTGGTAAAATTATAACCCAGGCCGTTATCGACTATTTCAACATGGAGGCTTTTGCCTTCTGCACCAAATGACAGGTGGATAATATTCTCTTTGCCGGCCCTTCTAAACCCATGTTTAATGGCGTTTTCGACAAAGGGCTGAAAAATAAGTGGGGGCAGAAAAACATCCGAAGGATCGAGACCTTCCTCCATAAAAATTTCGTAATTCAGGCGTTGTCCGAAGCGCATCTTTTCGAGGCTGAGATATAATTCCAAAAAATCGAGCGACTTGCGCAGGCTTTCTACCTTTACAAATGAGGCTTCAAGCAGTGTGCGGAGCAGCCTGTTGAAGCGCGACAAATACTGAGAGGCTTCCTCTGTCTGGCCATTTACATAAAGCGACTGGATTCCGTTGAGAATATTCGAAATAAAATGAGAGTTTATTTGCGATGTAAAAAGCCTGTGGTTTAATTCTATGATGGCCTTTTCGGTCATATTTTGCGTATATAGCTGTTCAAGCCGATGGCGTTTTCTGATGTTAACAAAAGTAATGAGCAGAAACACCAGAATAAGTAAGAACAAGCCTGCAAAAATCCATAAGTAACGCGATTCTTTTTGCTTGGCGGCAAGCAAGTCCTGAATTGTGTTCTTCTCAGTTTTTAGGACATCAAGGTCTCCTTCCATTTTCTTCAACTTATAAATGGCTTCCGTTTTTTTGAGCTGGTAGGTGCGGTTTTCATTATACAGTGAATCGTAATACAAGGCATAAAGCCGCAGGTAGTTATAGGCGTCGTCAGGCTTATCTTGTGCTTTGGAACATAAACTGAGTATCTGGTAGGCATCCTTCAAAGCGTCCATATTCCCTGCCGTTTCGTAACACGACAGGCTTTGAAAGGCATGTGCATACGCATTTTTAATATCGTCTAAGGCAAAATATATTTTAGCTATATTATTGTGGCTTACCATCATACCATAATAATTATTGTATACCGAGTCATAATAAAATGCTTGTTTATAGCATTCCAAAGCCTTTTCAGGCAGGCTGTCATTTTCGTAGATCAACCCCCTGTTAGATAGGGAACTGGCAAGTAGCTGAAGGTGGTCGTATTTTTTGCCCGAGGCAATGGCTAGGTCGAGGTATATTACAGCCAGGTCAAAAGAATCCAGCGCCAGGTACGATGACCCTATATTGTTTAGGCACATCGTTATAAAGAAACTATCACCTGTTTCCTGCGCCATCAGCAAGGCCCTTTTAAAATAACGTATCGCCGTTGCATACTCTTCAAGATAATCGTATATACCGCCAATATTATTGAGTATCATGGTGCGGATACTTTTATTATCATACGCCTTGTCATTGTCGGTAAGGCTGAAATAATACAGCGCCGAATCGTAAATTTCATCCTTATAATACAGGGTGCCCAGATAAAGATTAATTTCGTGTTCTATGGCCTTATCCTTTATGCTCTGCGCATTGATAAGCATATTGTCGAGGAGAAGGGCTTTGGCCGGTGCAAAATCGTAGGTACTGAACCAGCTGAAAGCCAATTGGTCTTTGATTTGCACCAGGATGTAGAGATCTTTGTTTTTTACCAGTTTAATGGCTTCGGATGCAATTATTACAACATCGTCGTACAGGCGGTACATGTTCAGCTTTCTCAAACAATCGAGTATTACGGCAGCATGTTGCGTGTTAGAGGGATTTGATTTTAAATGATCCAATGCCTTATGGGTAAAGGACAGCAAACTGTCGGTGTTTTTACCCTCAAATGTTTGTATGTCACTATGCACCTCATCATTATCGGCCTGTTCGGGTACGTTTTTTTTACACGCAGTAACCAGAAAAATAATTAATAATATACCCAAAAATTTTACAAGATTACCCACTAAAAAGTTACTTTAATAATAAGCAAACTTAGTAAAATTTGATAACAAGAAAAGGGCGTAAAACTTCTTAACTATAAAAAAACTAATTTACGTCCCAAAATAAATGAAAAAAGCCCTGCATTTTTAGTACAGGGCTCTTTAGAGAGTAAGAAATTAACAAAAAACCAAAACTTATGAAAATTGTTTTTTTAAACTTTAGTAAAGGTACGCATTAATACAGCAATTTCGTAGTTAATATAAGTTAAGAGCTGTTAATAAATGTTAAATATTAAAAATGATTTATCTTTTAAAAAATTATATTTGCAGATGCATTCAAAGATATGAAAAAAAACCTGATTATAGTTGTTATAACCTTTATTAGCGTCATTTTGCTGGGGTTGGTGGGCATACAGCTTTACTGGATCAGGAGCGCCGTCATGCTGCGCGAAAGCAATTTCAAGCGCAGTGTGGCCGAAGCTGTTACCAATACCATTCATAAACTCGAAAAAATTGAGGTGGCCAACACCATACGCAACAGGGTGTATGGCACTAAACACGACGCTACCATTTTTTCCACACTCGACTCCATTAACAGCCTGTTTAACAACGAAATGGAAAAGATGCTGGGTTATTATACCACCACAGGCAAAACAGAAGGTAATTATTCTCCAGAGAAAATTTCGATAAAATTATCCGAATATGAGTATGAAAAAAGCGTCAGATATCTCGATACAAGCGCTCTGGACGTTAACACCACTCCCGATGAAGAAGTATTTGAGGTAGCGCCCAACAAAGACACCTTCTCCCTGCAACTCTCTTCTAATATCTACGACAGCATCAGCAACCAGATAAACCATTTTCTTAAAAAAACCTTCATTGTGAGCGATGTTTTTGAAGATATTTTCTGTCTGCGGCAATACCAGAAGCTCGAAAGCCGTATTAATTTTCAAATGCTCGACTCCATCCTCAATATTGAACTTTCAAATAAAGGCATAAATACCGTATATGAATATGGTATATACAACTCTGTTAAAAATAAAATTACTTTCCAGCGAACAGGATTGTATAAAGATGAGCTTATAAAGGAGGGCTATCCTTTCAACCTGTTCCCTTCCGATTTGTTTGTAACGCCCGAATACTTCCTGATATATTTTCCTTATCAGAAACAGTTCCTGCTTACCCGTATGTGGGTTATGCTAACGGTTTCCTTTGTATTGATATTATTGGTAATCCTGAGCTTTATATACACTTTGTCCACCCTCATTAAACAGCGCAAACTGTCGGAGATGAAGAACGACTTCATCAACAACATGACCCATGAATTTAAAACACCTGTTTCTACCATTGCCCTGGCTTGTGAAGCCCTTAAAGACAAACAGATTGAAAAATCGCCTGAGCTTTACAGCACCTATATAAACATCATAAATGAAGAAAACAAAAGGCTGGGCAATATAGCCGAAAACGTATTACAAACAGCTTTGGTGGATAAAGGAAAACTCAACTTTAAAATTGTGGATGTCGATGTTCATGAGCTAATAGAGAAATGTGTGTCGAACTTTGCCCTTCAGATAAAAAGGTATAATGCGCAGATAACATTGTCGCTTCAAGCAGGGAGGCATGTGGTGATGGGAGATAGCGAGCACCTGTCGCATGCCTTTAACAACCTTATAGACAACGCCCTTAAATACGCCAGCGACAAACCACGCCTCGATATCAGCACAAACAATGTGCAGGACGGAATTCATATTTCGTTTAAAGATAACGGTATCGGCATCAGCAAAACCAACCAAAAAAAGATTTTCGACAAGTTGTATCGTGTCCACGTAGGCAATGTGCACAATGTAAAAGGTTTTGGGTTAGGCCTGAGTTACGTAAAAACCATTATCGAAAAACACGGTGGCAGCATTACTGTCGAAAGTGAGCTCAGGAAAGGTTCCGAGTTCAGGGTTTTTATTCCCTATGGCACAACAGACGTTAAACAGAACAACAATTAATTAATATTAAAAACCACATCATTATGGTAAAGAATCTGAAAATTTTATTGGCTGAAGACGACCCCAACCTGGGAATGATACTTAAATCGTATCTCGAAGCCCGTGGGTATCTTACAGAACTTTGCGACAATGGTCTGAAAGCACTCAATTTGTTCAAAAAGCAGCATTTCGATTTTTGTATTATTGATGTGATGATGCCTGTCAAGGATGGTTTTACACTGGCAAAAGAAATTAAAATGCTGAGCAAAAAAGTGCCCATGATGTTTCTGACGGCAAAATCGATGCAGGACGATGTGATTGAAGGCCTTAAAATTGGCGTTGACGATTACATGACCAAGCCCTTCAGCATGGAGGAATTGCTTCTGCGTATGAATGCCATCCTCAAACGCACCTACGAAGGAAATGATGAAAATGACAACAATGTGTATAAAATTGGCGTGTTCACTTTCGATTATAATCGCCAGGTGCTTATAAAAGACAAGTCCGAACAAAAACTGACTTCAAAAGAGGCCGATTTACTGCGCCTGCTTTACAAAAATAAAAACAACATCCTCGACCGCACCGAAGCGCTGATGCAGGTGTGGGGCAACGACAGCTATTTCAATGCCCGCAGCATGGATGTGTATATGACCAAACTGCGCAAACACCTCAAACCCGACCCCAGTATTGAAATTATCAATATACACGGGAAGGGGTTTAAGCTCTTTATCAATAAATCAGGTACAAAATAAGCTGCTGTTTTACTACTCCAGTACTACAAATTTCTTTGATGTTTTTACACCACCGGCATTCAGTTCGAGGATGTAAACGCCTGATTTGAGCGTGGGTATAGTTTCGTTTATAGCCTTATCGTAAGCGCTGGCGGGGAGGATGCCCATATCTTCTTGGAATACAGCTTTACCAATCATGTCGTAAACCCGGAGGCTTACCGGCTTGCTTTCTTTCAGGTAGAAGCTGATGTACGAGTCGTACGACACCGGATTTGGGTAAATCTGAAACTCAGCCACAGGGCTGCTCTGTTCATCCATGCCCACAGCGCCGGTGATGTTGATGTTGTCGATGTAAATATTGTTGCCGCCTTCGGAGGTCATTTCGAACTGTATGATGGCATTGGGACTGTTGGCCAGCACGTTGATGCTTACTGTTTCTTCGCGCCATTGAGTGGCTGTGGGCACAAAGTTGGTGGCCACGTAAGCCCCGCCGTTGGTAGCCAGGCCCACACCAATACGCGAATACCGTGGCTGCCAGGTCAGACCACAATTTTTCGAAACCAGCACCCTGAGCTTATCAACCGATGCATTGTTCTTTTGGGCATAGGCCACCTTAAACGAAATGTTTATGGGTGAGCTGATGTTGGTCATGTCGATATTGGGCGAGGTAAACGTATTTACATTACCTGCAGCTATATTAAGGTTGCGCAAGCGAATGCAAGCCACACCCGAAGCGCTTGTAACGGTAGTCCGTTCCCATTTTACAGAGGAGGTGCCTTCAATAGTCCAGCTCTTGGTGGCATCGGAGGGATGCGATGGGAATGATGCGTTTTCGAAGCCTTCTGCAACCGGCACATTCTCGCCACCGCCAATAGGTGCGATTTTGATATACTGTGTTTTGGTTTTTGTGGTTGAGCCAGTTGAATTTGCTGCCGTAAGGCTTACATTATAGGTGCCGGGGGTATTGTAGGTTATGCTGGGGTTTTGCTGGGTTGACGTGGCTGGCGTACCGCCGGTAAAAGTCCAGTTCCATGTCCATGAACCGTCCACATCAGCATTGTACGACAGGTCTGTAAAATTGATAGTGGCGCCGGCACAACCTCTTGTTGAGTTGGCTATAAAATCGGCTTTGGGTGCGCATTGCGCAGTGCTATAGCCGTCGTTGGTGCCTGTGGCTATAAGGTTAGAGGGTTGCCAAAGGTACGAAAGGCCACCTACTGTGGAATTAAGTGCAGCCAGCATACGGGACACCTGTCCCTGCGTAAACATAATGGCACAAGTGGCATAATCCATATAGTTTTGAACGTTATCTAATGAATTGCATGTGTTTTGTGCCAAATTACAGGTCAATAAAGTGCCAATAGTATTGGGTGTATCGGTTACATCATCGTCCATACTGCAATTGGTTGACACACCAGGTTCATTACTGTAGCCCCATGGATGCATCAGGTTAAAGAAATGGCCTATTTCGTGTGTAAGAGTTCGTGCAGCAAAATTACTTCCGGTTGAAGTACCTATGCTGCCCAACTGTGAATGCACGACCACAATACCCCTGTAATTGGCATTAATAGTAGTTCCGGGAAGGTAAGAATAGCCACCGGCTCCCGATTCTATCTTATCAACAACCCATATATTAAGATATTTATTTGTGTTCCAGCTTATCAGGTCTTTGACATTGTCGCTTGCCGAAAAAGTGAGTGTCGAAACGGTACGTGTAATACCATCGGTACACTGCCCGTTGGGGTCTTTCCGGGCCAACCTGAACTCTATCTGTGGGTTACCTATAATCCCCTGAAATTGGGAAATAACATTGCTTTGGTCAGCATTGAGCAGCTTAAAGTCCTCGTTAATAATACGCACTACATCCAGAATCTGGGCTTTTGTTATGTTTTCCTCCCCATAGTTATGAATCACATGAAATACTATCGGTATAACCTTAACATCTTTTTCCTGCTCATATAGTTTATTCTCTAAGAAATATTGCGTAAATTTTTCCAATTCTTCACGCTGTTTGCGCACTTCGGGGTTGGTCAGGGCCAAACGGTACAGCGAATCGGTGCCGCACAAATGCTCACCGCCTGATGCGCCATGGGTATGCTGTGAAAAACTTACGAAAGGAAAAATAAATGACAGAAACAGGATAGCAGTTTTTAATTTCATGGGGTGTAAAAGTTTGAAAAAGTGTATAAAATTACTGAAATTTTTGATGTGCTCTGGTGTATTTATTTTTAAAAACCCTCTGTTACAACAATTTAGCATTTCTATATGGGTGATTATTTTTATTTTATGGGAAGGATTTATTATTTTTATCGTTTAAACAGTAAAAATAATTTTATGAGTCAAATTTTTATCCGTAAACAAATTACCCTATTGCTTACAGGGTTTTGTGTCCTGATTTTAAATTCCCCAATACAAAGCCAGCAAAAAGACGTGTGCATTGCACTTCACGGTGGTGCAGGCAATATCAGCAAGGCGACACTTACCGAAGAAGAACAGAACGCGTACAAAGAAAAGATGGTTGAAGCTCTTAAGGTGGGTTATGAAGTGCTTAAAAATGGGGGCAGTAGTGTGGACGCTGTTGAAAAAGCCATCAGGGTATTGGAGGATTCGCCTTTATTTAATGCCGGTAAGGGTGCTGTTTATACAGCCAACGGCACCATTGAGCTGGACGCCTCGGTGATGTGTGGTAAAAGCCTGAAGGCCGGTGCCGTAGCCGGTGTTACCATTATCAGGAACCCTATCAGTGCTGCCATTAAAGTGATGACACTGACCCCCCATGTAATGCTCATCGGTAAAGGCGCCGAAGACTTTGCTTTAGCACAGAAACTCGACACGGCAGGGCCGTCCTACTTTTATGATGAAAAACGCTGGCTGCAGTACCTCGAAAAGAAAGAAAAAGGGGAACTTACAAGTGGGAACAAGAATATTATTTTCGGGACTGTAGGCGTAGTGGCTATGGATAAGGAAGGCAACCTAGCTGCCGGCACCTCAACGGGCGGTATGAGCTATAAAAAAAACGGACGCGTGGGGGACTCACCCATCATTGGCGCCGGCACTTATGCCGACAACAGGTATGGTGCCGTTTCCTGCACAGGGCACGGTGAGTTCTTTATCCGTAACGTGGTGGCTTACGACATCATTGCTCTAAAGGCCTATAAAGGCTGGTCTATTGAAAAAGCCGCCCGCTATGTGATCTGCGATAAACTGAAAAAGCAGGGCGCCGATGGCGGCGTAATTTGTATCGATAGCAAAGGCAATATATCGGCAAGCTTCAATACCAGCGCCATGTTCCGGGGTTACATCAATAAAAAGGGAGAAATGAAGGTGGATATTTTTTAGAGTTTAAAGTTTAAAGTTTGAAGTGCCTAAAGTGTCTGAAATACCGAATATCGATGAACTTTGGCAGTTAAAAACATCGACTATAAAGTTTTTGATTTTATTTAATTTTACATTAAATCATCACTGTTGAGGCAATCGCAAATCGTTATTTGTAATTTATTTTCAAACCCCGCATCCGCCAAGCTAACTTCGAACTTCAAACTTCAAACTTCACACTTCAAACTTCACACTTAAGTATTTTACCTCAGGATATATTTTTATGCTACCTTTGCTTTTCAGTAATTTTGTCCTATGAACAGGCAATTAGTTACAGAGAACCTGAAAATATCCTTCGATGCCATACGCCGCAATACCTTGCGTACAGTGCTTACCATGCTTATTATAGCGTTCGGTATTATGGCGCTTATAGGGATACTGACTTCCATTGACTCAATTAAAAACTCCATCAGCAGCAACTTTGCCATGATGGGGGCCAATACTTTTTCGATACGCAACAGGCAGACACGTATGCACGGCGGTCCCAACAGTGAGCGTCCACGTAATTACACCAACATTACTTATGAAGAAACGCAGCAATTCAGAGAAAACTACAGTGTGCCCGCAGTAGTTTCGGTAACAACCTGGGGAACAAGCACCGCCACTCTGAAATACGGCAGCACTAAAACCAATCCCAACATTGCGGTTATGGGTACCGACGAAAATTACCTGACCACTTCAGGTCTGGAATTAAAATCGGGAAGGAATTTCTCCTCACAGGAGATTGGGTCAGGTGCTAATGCTGTTATTATTGGCTCCCAAATTGAAAAAGACCTGTTTAAAAACAAAAAACAAGTCATTAATGAAGAAATTTCAATAGGCCCTGGCAAATACAAGGTCATAGGCGTGCTTAAAGAAAAGGGAAACAGCATGGGCTTTTCTGGCGACAGGCGCTGTATAGTGCCCTTGCTGAATGTACGCAATTATTTCTCGAGGCCTGATATGAACTACACCATTCATGTGATGGTGGATCAGGCGCTGCTCGATGCAGCTATTGATGAGGCAACCGGTGTATTCCGGGTCATTCGTAAAGTGCCACTTGGTATGGAAAATAATTTCGAAATTTCAAAAGCCGACAACATGGCCGAGATGCTCATCGACAACATCAAGTATGTAACTTATGCCGCTATTATTATTAGCATCATTACCTTGATTGGCGCCGCCATAGGCCTGATGAACATCATGCTGGTATCCGTCACTGAAAGAACAAGGGAAATTGGCATACGCAAAGCCATAGGTGCCAACAGCCGCACCATACGCAACCAGTTCCTTTCCGAAGCCATTATCATTTGTTTGTTGGGCGGCGTGCTTGGTATTTTTATCGGCATCATTATCGGAAACGGCATTTCGCTGCTTATAGGCAGCCCTTTCATTGTACCCTGGCTGTGGATAATTACAGGATTGGTATTGTGTGTGACGGTGGGCATAATATCTGGCATGTATCCGGCAGCCAAAGCAGCCAAACTCGACCCCATCGAATCGCTCAGATACGAATAACATCTTTAAGTTATGGCCATTTTTAAAACAGACGGTGTTAAAATTTCAGGCTTAGCCGTAGGTGTTCCCCGCCTCGTTATCGACAACAGGCAGCACCCGCTTTTATCGGTTCATGAAGCTGAGACTTTTATAAGTACAATCGGCATTTCGCAGGTGCGAAGAGCCGTAAATGTAAGCCTCAGCGAAATGTGCCTGCCAGTGGGACTCAAACTACTGGCTGATTTAAAATGGAATCCCGGAGACGTGCAACTGTTGCTTATGGTAACACAAACACCTGATTATAAAATACCCCCTGCCTCGGTCATGCTTCAGGACAAACTTGGCCTCCCCAAAACAACACCGGCCTTTGATATAAACCTGGGGTGTTCGGGTTATGTATATGGGTTATCGGTTGCTGTTTCTTTAATGAAAACGGCTTCGTTGAAAAAAGCCTTATTTTTTGCAGGTGATATATCTTCTTCGTGCATATCCGAAAACGACAGAAGTACTTCTCCCGTATTTTCAGATGCGGTGAGTGTGACAGCTCTGGAACTTACCGGCGACAGCAACGAGAGTATGTGGTTTAACCTGCAGTCGGACGGCGCAGGCTATAAGGCCATTATCATAAACGAGGGCGGTTCGAAGCATAGGCTGACAAACGAATCGCTTGAATACAAAAACGTTGAAAACGGTATCAGCCGCCGCGAAACAGACATGGCTCTGAACGGCATAGAGGTTTTCAACTTTTCGC
>JAKIYU010000285.1 GCA_022708385.1 Bacteroidota bacterium
GAAAACATAAAAACCAACACCCGCCGCTATGCCAAACGGCAGATGACCTGGTTCCGCAAAGACCCTGACTTCCGCTGGTTTCACCCCGACGACACCGAAAACATTATACGGTATATCGAATCTTTTACTACGGGTAAAAAGGGTTAAATGCGCTTACAGAAAAACATTAAGGAAATTGCATTTGAGAAATATTTCACAATACTTATTAAGTTATAATTCATTTTTCATGCCGCTGTTTACAGCATATGTTCCACCATCCTCAACAGCCAGCACGTTTTGAAAAACGCTCCTGGCCTCCGAAGCCAACGCTTCGGTAGTTTTGTAGCGAGCCGAAAAATGCCCCAGAAGCAAAAGACTTACCCCTGCTTTGAGGGCTATGTTTGCAGCCTGCATAGCGGTCGAGTGGAACTTCTCTGCCGCCACTGTTTTCATATCCTCTCCGAAGGTACATTCGTGATAAAGCATTTCAATGCCCTTTAGTTTATGAGCCAATGTAGGGTCGTATATAGTATCGGAAATATAGGCATACGACGATAGCTTTTTATCAGGATAAACCAGTGAAGCGCGTGGCACTAACTGTCCGTTCTGGTCGTAAAAAGGCGTGCCCCTTTTTATACGTAATATATCTTCAACTGACAGTTTATAAACATTGATAGCTTCTTTATAAATTTTCGGTTCTGCAGGTTTTTCTCTGAAAATGAAACCAAATGCAGGTATGCGATGGGAAAGCGGCACAGCGCTCACAGCCAGTTTATCATCTTCATATATGGGGTTATTTAAACGGCTTTCGAGGGTGTGAAAAATCACATTATACTGGAATACTGTCAATGCTGCTTTTTTCTGTAATTCAATTATGTTTTCAAGTTCGCAGGGGGCATAGATATGCAAATCTGCCTTACGGCCAAACAGGTGGTACGACGATAATAAGCCCATCAGTCCCAGATAGTGGTCGCCGTGCAAATGAGAAATAAAAATATGGTTAATGCGGTTCTTCTTAACATTGTAGCGGTTCATTTGCATCTGTGTGCCTTCGCCGCAATCAATCAGGTAAAGCCTGTTTTCGTAGGCAAGAACCTGTGCGCTTGGATACCTGTCATTTGCCGGAATGGCAGAGCTACTGCCCAGGATGGTAACCTGCATTCCCATCAGTTGCCGGAACTCATTTTACCGCTTAATCTGAGAGAGGGGCCTGTTACAGTATAGTTATAAATACCATATTCCAGGTTCAGATTCAAATTAATTTTATTAAGGCCTCTTATGGTCTGAATTTTTTGAGTATGCACCACTTGTCCGATGTTGTTAAAAATTGTAAGTATGGCTTCTTCATTGGCCTGTGCTATAAAACTGATGCTTGTTTCTGTACGGAAAGGATTGGGATAATTGATATTCTCTGGTTCGCTGATATTTATTTCATGACTCCCAACAACATCCTGTATAACAAGGGTATAATACCCGTTTTTCACATCAACAAAACCTGAAGGAATGGCATTAACCCAGCTTTCGAGTGAAATATTAATCGGATAGCTGCCCACCTGGGCTTGTGAGGCAGTACCTGTAATAAGCACACAACCGGATGAACCACCGTGTATATAACCATTTGCGGGATTGGAGCTATAAGTAAACCCTGCCGGAAATCCTGTAACAGAAACAACACCTATTGAATCAATAGTAAGCGGACTGCCGAACATGATGGTATCGGTGGGAACAACCACGGTTATCACTGTATTATAAGGAACATTTACGGTAGCTACAGGAAGCCCGGCTGCACTGTCGGGGTAAATACCCGCATTGGTATAGGCGCCTGGTATGCAGGGTTGTGCAATAAGAATATAACTGCCGAATAACATCATTAAAAGGGTAAGTGCTTTTTTCATAACCAAATTTTTAATAATTAATGCTATAAAAATAAAAAAAATAAAAAAGCCCTCGGCATTTTTTATTATGTGAGGGCTTAATTTTTTTAGCAGGGAAATTATCTCACGATAAATGATTGCGTTTTGCAATATTTACCATTCTTTACACTAAAAAGATACAATCCTGTAGGAAGGTCGGCAGCAGAGAAATTAATTATATTTTCTCCTGCTTTGGCATTGACCTGAGCTTTGTGTACTTCCACACCAATCATATTCATGACCGAAAATTCGTAAACAGCATTTTCGGGGCTGGCAAAGTTAATGGTTGTGTTACCAGAGAAGGGATTGGGATAGCAGGCAAGGATATCAAGGGTTTTAATATCTTCCTGGTTCATGCCCACAGGTAGAAATTCGAAAAACAGGCTATCCACATAAAGAATACTGCCCACAACATAAGATCCGGTAAGATTGGATGAAGAAATGATGATGTTAAGGCTATCGGGGTCATCGGTGCTGGTCCAGGTAATATCCTGTTCGAAAAGAGTCCAGGTAGTTACAGCAGTAGTGCTTTGCAGCAGGCCCTGGCCTATGGTATCGCGTACACCACCGACAATTTTCGACAAGCCCACACCAATAAAACACTGGTCGGCTCCGGAAGGTGAGTATTTGTAGTACCCTTTAAGTTTACTCGGACGGTAAGGAAAAGGAATACCACCGGAAATAGATTGCGACATATAATCGAATGTACCCAGTGTGATTAAACCCGGAATGGTTGTTATATACGAAGATTTGGTTTCAATTTTACAGGATTTAGAACCGCTCTGTGGGCTGGCAGTTTCTTCAGTAACTGTGGTGACGGATAAGAGGCTGATGTTTGTGGCATCCCAACTGTTCGGTTTACCGCCTGTCCAGTTTTCAAATTCATTGTTGGGAATGTTTTGTGCATAGGTGAATGCTACAAATAAAACAGCAAAAAGTGTTGTAAAAATTCTTTTCATAAAATAGTTTTTAAATTAATAATTATTGAAACAGGAACAAATTTATAATTAAAAATTGATAATCAAAAAATATTTAACAGAAAAATTATGTACTTTAGTGCTTTAAAATTTTTTCAACTAAAATTAAAGAAAGGAAATTTCTAATGAGTCAAGTATTATCTAACTTAAAACCAGAATTATTATGGCAGATTTTTGAAGAAATCTGTAACATTCCTCACCCTTCAAAGCATGAAGGAAAAATAACGGAATATGTTTTAGCATTTGCAAAGAAGCATGGTATTGAATCGTTTGTTGATGAAGTAGGCAACGTTATTTTGCGTAAACCCGCCACTCCTGGCATGGAAAACCGCAAAGGTGTGATATTGCAAGGCCACCTCGACATGGTACCTCAGAAAAATGCCGATACAGTACACGATTTTCTGAAAGACCCTATAAAACCCTATATTGACGGTGATTGGGTAAAAGCCCGCGGTACCACACTTGGCGCCGACAACGGCATAGGCGTAGCCGCTTCACTGGCTGTTATGGCATCCACAAATATA
>JAKIYU010000286.1 GCA_022708385.1 Bacteroidota bacterium
CTGCATTGCCTCCTGAACTGCTTGCTGCCTCGGCTGTGGTCGTACTATGGTCTATTATCCACGATTCATTCAGGTTATGCGAACTGACCACTATCTGGTCGAGAATAGGATTGTAGTCTATGCCGTTCATGTGTACCCAGTCTTTTGCTGCATGATAGTTTATGTTCATCCATTGTGGATTGTTTAAAAAAGATGTGCCATAATGTGGCTTGCTCGAACTGGTGTTCTGACATAGATGATTCCATAATTTCCATTCCCACACAACAGTACCAGTTGTACTGCCGGTAGGTTGTACCTCTACAATTTTCTCCGACCACATCTCTCCGCTATAGCTTCCTCCTGCAGCTGCAACTTCTGTAGATGTCTTCCTATCGTATGCTATTAGCAGTACATTACCGTTTGGCATCGGACAAAAATCGTGATGGGTACAGTAGTTAGTAGTAGAGTAAACATAATCCCAAACAACATTACCCTGATAGTCAACTTTTTGTACTTCACCGCAAACAGGACCGTCGCTAAAAGAAACACCTGATTTGGCTACGCTTCGCCATAAATAGCCTCCGGGCATCATATAGGCTGAATAACCCGTTTTGGCTGATGTGGAATGAGTCCATGTTTTTACGGTAGTGCCATTGGTATCAACAAGTGTTGTGGTACTTTGGTTTTGTATGGCAATAAGAGTGTAATCGCCCCATTGCTGGGATTGTGCAAAGAATGAAATAAGTATGCACAGTAACAGGGTGAAGGTGAATTTTTTCATAGGCATTTTTTATAAAATAGTATTAATTTGAATCTCAAAAATAGGTGTCTTGTTTTTCTTTCTGCCTTTTTATTAGGTCAATATAAAATATATATAGGTAAAAAACTAATGTGCCAGTTTTTCCATAACATCCTTGTAATTAACGCCAACCGGTATCTCTATTTGTTCAATAAAAACTTTACTTTTTCTGAATGATGTTATTTTTTTTAGGGGCACAATAAATGACCGATGTATTCTGACAAATTCATGTGGTGGTAATTTCTCAAGTATTGTTCGCATGGTCATACGCGTTACCACAGGGCTTTGACCCTGAATGTGGATTTTTATATAATCATCAAGCCCTTCAATATAAATAATGTCGGAATATAATATTTTTACAAGGCTGTAATTAGCCCTGACATAAAAGCAGCTGGGATCCTGGAATTTCATTTGCTGCTGGGAATTAAAAATACTTTCAGCCTTTTGGCAGGCCTGCAAAAAACGCTCATAAGTAAAGGGCTTGAGCAGAAAGTCAACGGCATTCATGTTAAAACCTTCTACAGCAAATTCGCTATAGGCGGTAGTAAAAATAACCAGTGTTTTTTGTTCACTTTTCTTCAAAAATTCAATGCCCGATACCGAGGGCATTTGTATATCGAGAAACATCAGGTCAACAGGAAAGGTTGACATATAGTACAGGGCTTCCTTAGGTTGGACAAAGGTTTTCAGTAAACTGATAATCTGTGTTTTTTCAGAAAAATTTTCGATGATTTTGAGCGCATGCGGTTCATCATCAATAGCAATAGCTTTTATCATATAAGGTTTATTTTTAATTCACAGGAATAGGCCCCTTCGGTCTCATCTATCGTAAGGGTATGCGTGCCCGGGTATATACTGTTTAACCTCTTCAGGGTGTTTTTTAATCCAAGCTTACTCTGTGTCTCGTCAGCAATGATATTGGCTGCTTTGTAATTAAAGGTTTTAAGCGTAAGCCAACTGCCTTCAACCCGGATACTTATTTCTATAGATGAGTTTTTTTCGGGGTTTATTCCGTATTTAAAAGCATTTTCAATGAAGGTTATTAAAATAAGCGGCGAAATAACCAGTCCTTCGGTCCTTCCATCGACACTGAAAACCAAGCGGATGGTGTCCCCAAAACGTATTTTCTGCAGCTCTATGTAGTCCCTTATATATGTGATTTCCTTTTCAAGCGACACCATGTCCTGTGAGGCTTCGTTAATAATGTATCGCATAATACCCGAAAGTTTGACAACAGCTGAAGGGGTAGCATCTGATTTTTCGATGGATAGGGCGTAAATGCTATTTAGGGTGTTAAACAGAAAATGTGGGTTTATCTGCGCCTTCAGGTACGAAAGCTCCGCAACGGCTTTTTCTTTTTCAGTATGCCGCAATTGGTCATACAACCGCAGCATAATACTGAAAATTAATATAATAATAAACTGTATCACAGGGGGGCCAAAGCTAATAAATCGAAAGAAGTCAAATGCTTTGTGGTGATGAGGCGGTGGCCCCGAAGGGGGCATATCATGAGGCCCGAAGTGAGGTCGTGGAAATCCGAAAATAATCTGCGGCAACAGAACTACACATATAAAAATTATAGAGATTAACAGAAAGTATATTAAATATCGCCGACCTGTAAAAAACCGGGGAATGAGGAGATAATAATTTATATAAAAGAACCCTAATAACAATAAATAAGTGAAAAAATTCCGCTGAAAGGGACTGATGAAAATCAAATTGAGCGATTCATCAAAATCAGGTGAAAATACGACCGGTAGCGATAGAAAAATTAAGCTTCCGAATACATGCATGAATACCTTAAATCCGTTCTTCTGTATAAAAGTCATAGTTGTAACTTTATGTAAAAGTGTTTTTATTTTATGTAAATGTAAATAATTTGAGGTAAAAATGAAAATTTAATAGGAGTTTTAAATAATTACAATCTCTGATATTGTTTATTTCACCGCTTTTTTTGATAATACTTCGCAATTTTTTAGGCCTGATTGCATACATTTTCTACTTTTGCTGTAACATTTTTTTATGAACAAGTATTTAATTTTTTTGCTTTTTATAGTCCTGATTTTCGTCCCTAAACCTTCTTTAGCACAGGAAGCATACACTATTTCAGGTAATGTACACAACAATACCGGCAAACAACCTTTGCCCGGTGCCAATGTTGTTATTAAATCAAAACAGTTGGACGGTAATTTTAAAGGGACTGTTACCGACGACAAAGGTTATTTTGTTTTCAGTAACCTGCAACCTGGCCGTTATACGCTTATTTTTTCTTATGTGGGATTTATCAGCGACACGTTAAAAATATTTGTCAAAGATACCGACGTTAAAACAGGGGTGATTTTTCTAAATGAAGATGTTGAAATTCTTAATGAATTTAAGGTACAATCCACACAAACCCGCATCGAAATAAAAGGCGACACAGTCGAACATAAAGCCGATGCCTATAAAACCAATCCCGACGCATCGGCCGAAGACCTTGTTAAAAAAATGCCCGGCGTTACTTCCGAAGGAAATGTGGTAAAAGTAAACGGCGAAGAAGTAAAAAAAGTTCTTGTGGATGGCAAACCTTTCTTCAGCGATGACCCCACGGCTACATTACGAAACCTGCCTGCCG
>JAKIYU010000031.1 GCA_022708385.1 Bacteroidota bacterium
GTGTAAAGTGTGAAGTGTGAAGTGCAAATTAAAATGTGAAGTTTTACAGTGCTTGATAAAGAGCTGACATACAAAAACATTATCCGAATAGCATTACCGGTTATTTTGGGGTTGGTGGCACAGAATATCATTAATGTGACCGACACAATGTTTCTGGGGCATTTGAGTCAGACAGCACTTGGGGCTGGCGCTATTGGGGGGCATGTACTATTTTACCTATATTCTTTTTGGAGCAGGTCTTGGCACAGGAACTCAGATTGTTATCGGCAGAAGAAACGGCGAAAACGACATACATGGCATCAGGGATGTGTTTTCGAACAGCCTCTACATTTCCCTTGGGCTTTCACTGGTGCTTTTTTTTGTGCTTTTTAATTATTCCGTTTTTTTCTTCAACCATATCATATCTTCATCTGATATACGTGAAAGCGCCTGTGTTTTTATAAAATACCGCCAATGGGGCATTCTGTTCGCCTATACAAGCATCATATTGAGGTCATTTTTTATAGGTATTTTACGCACAAGAGTACTGCTCTACAGCACGCTTTTTATGTCGGCGGTAAATGTTTTTCTCGATTATGCCCTTATATTCGGGAAATTTGGTTTCCCCGCCCTGGGTGTGGGAGGCGCTGCACTAGCATCCGTCATAGCCGAAATATCCGACCTGCTGTTTCTTACGGTATGGATTTTTTCATCGAAACGTGTGGCCATTTACAAAATATTTCATTTTAAAAAGGCTGACTTTAAGCTTTTTGTGCAACTTATTAAAATTTCTGGGCCGGTAATGCTGCAATACACCTTTTCTTTCGGCGGCTGGTTTATTTTTTTTCTGATAATAGAAAAGATGGGGCAAGCCGAGCTGGCTGTATCAAATATTGCCCGAAGCATTTATATGGTTATAATGATACCCGTATGGGGCCTCAGCAATTCAACAGGCTCGATGGTCAGTAACCTTATCGGAAACGGCCGCACTTATGACGTTCTCAGGCTAATCAGAAAAATTATTGCTATAAGCGTTTCAGCCACCATTATAATTATACTCTGCTACATCTTTATCCCCTACGACCTTGTAAGCTTATACACCCCTAATGAAGACCTCATTAAGGCTACGGTTCCGGTATTGTATGTTATTACAGTCGCCATTATATTTTTTTCTTTTTCCCACATCATCTTCAGCGCCATTTCAGGAACAGGCAATACCCTGTATGCCCTGGCCATTGAAACGGCAACCATTGTCTTATACATTGGAGGTGCTTATGTAATGGGCATCATATTAAATAAAGAACTGCCCGTTGTGTGGCTTGTTGAAGTGCTCTATTTCATCATTATAGGCATGCTGTCGGCTTTGTACTTTTGGAAATTCAACTGGAAAAATATAAAAGTATAAACGGAAAAACTTAGTTTTGCATAAATTTCTTTTTATGAACATTACCACAACCTATTCTGCCTGGTTGATTATTTTCTGTTTGATGGCCGGAGGGCTTTATGCCTACCTGTTGTACGTTTTCAGAAAAAATGACGATTTCTCCAAAAAAACAAACATTTTTCTTTTTATTTTACGCTTTATAACCGTTAGCATTATAGCTTTCTTCCTGCTCTCGCCCTTTGTAAAAACCGTTGTACAATATACCGAAAAACCCATCCTGCTCATAGTGCAGGACAATACAGAATCCATCCTGATTAATAAAGATTCGGCATTTTATAAAAATGAATACCCTGCCTTAATTACAGATATGACCGAACGGCTCGGCGATGCATTTGATGTGAGAACCTATTCTTTCGGGCAGGGCATGTCAGATTCTCTTAATTTCAGGTACAATGATAAACTTACCGACCTGAGCAATGTCTTCAGGTATTTATCCTCAACTTATTACAACAAAAATGTAGGCGCCATGGTTCTTGCCACCGATGGTATATACAATGCCGGCAACAGCCCTTTGTACGCCACAGAACACATCAGCTACCCGGTTTATACTATCGCTATGGGTGATACACTGCTTCCCCGCGACCTGCTTATTGAAAAAATAAACCATAATAAGGTTGTTTTTCTTAACAACAACTTTCTTTCAGAAATATCGGTAAATGCTTTCAGGTGCACCGGAGAAAAAGCCCAGCTCAATGTGACCTACGACAATAAAAAAGTTCTTTCGCGCTCTGTTGACATCATTGGGGACAAGTTCATAATGTCTGTGCCCGTAACAATTACAGCCGATAAACCAGGCAAGAAAAAGCTTACGGCGTCGCTATCTGTAATAAAAGATGAAATCACAACCGTAAACAACACTGTAAGTGTGTTTGTTGATGTAATCGACAGCCGGCAAAAGATATTGTTGGTTTCGAATGCCCCGCACCCCGATATTGCAGCCCTGCGTCAGGCTATCGAATCGAATATCAATTATGAAGTCAAACATGTTGATATTCATGAATTTTCAGGCACAACCAACGATTTCAGCCTGGTCATATTGCACAGTCTGCCCTCAGTTACGGAGCCCGCCACGGAATTATTCCGGCAGCTTGAGAACAGCCGGGTGCCCCTGCTGTATATTTTGGGCATGCAGACAAACATCAACAGTTTCAACAAGCTGAAAACAGGGCTCAACATCAGTGGCAGCAAGGCCAACGTCTTTAATGAAGCGTTGCCGTTATTAACAAAAGATTTCTCGTTGTTTGTGCTGAGCGAACCTGCACAAAAAACACTGCTGCGTCTGCCACCCCTTATAAGTTACTTTGGTAATTATACCGCAGCCCTGTCGGCAGTTACCTTTCTGCAGCAAAAAATAGGTGCGGTAGCCACCACGCAGCCCCTCATCATGTTCAACGAGACTTCCGAGCGCAAAACAGGTATCATAGCCGGTGAAGGCATCTGGAAATGGCGGTTGATAGACTACCTCGAAAACGGCTCACATCTGGCTTCCAACGAAATCATTAACAAAACCGTTCAATATCTAGCGCTTAAAACCGAAAAAGACAACTTCCGTGTGCATGCAAAAGATGTTTATACCGAAAATGAGGCTGTGATTATAGATGCCGAAGTGTATAACGACAGCTACGAAATAATCAATACACCCGAAGTAAACATCAATATTACAAGTGAAGATAAAAAGTCCTATACGTTTGCTTTTTCGCGGACTTCCAATGCCTATACGCTGAATGCCGGCCTGCTTCCTGTGGGAAACTATACCTATACAGCCAGGGTTAAGGCAGGCAGCCATGTTTACACTAAAAATGGGCAGTTTGTAATCAGCCAGCTCAATAAGGAATCTATTAATGTACAGGCCAATCACACCCTGCTTTACAGTCTTTCGAAAAAGCATAACGCCAAAATGTATTATCCCGCCGAAACCGAAAAACTTTATCAGGATATTACCCAAAACAAAAACCTGAAACCTGTTATTTATGAAATTAGAAAAACCACCGAACTGGTAAATATCAGATGGGTGTTATTCCTGCTTGTATTTTTATTGGGAATAGAATGGTTTGTAAGAAAACTAAAGGGGAGTTATTAGGAAGTGCTTACCCTTTGACAGGCTCAGGGCAAGAAGTGTGCTAAAGCACTTAAAATGACTATAGCAGGGTTGCCTTTTGAATGCTTTTCTTCATGTTAATCTCATGTAATTTCCTGTAAAGTATGTTAAGAGCATAATAAAGAGCCTTGGAAATTTATACTTTAGGTAATTTTGCTATGATGTAGGTAATAGAATCTGAAATCTTTTTTTCGTCAGGTAGTTTTGTATATGCCAAACCTGATAATTCTCTGTTGTATGTTGCTTTTATCGAGTTCCATAATGCAGGAAAATCATTAAACAACGGGGATTGTGAAACAGCTTTCCCTTTCCAACCATTGGGGTTATCAAATGCTGTTTGGTCATGTTGCCATACTTCTAAGAATCGGTTTGCAAAATCAAAGGAATCAATAAATACTTTGCAATCCCTGTCTGATAAAAGAAAATGTAAGTCATAGAAATGACGAATCTTTGCTGAAACACCTGCAACAGGATTCTCTTCGAAAGAAAAACGGAAAAGGGAAACAAGTTTTTCAAGCATGGTCTGGTGTTTACTCAAAACATTTATCATGAAAGGAAGCAAATCATATTTTTTTAAGAGGTCGTTCTGTTTGTTCAATGTAAGCGATGTACCTATAAGGCTTATAATCTCACGTTTCTCATAAGGAAAAGGATTTGCGAAAGAGTTTATTTCAATAATAAGTTTATTAGAAATACTTTGAGAGAAACGTGCATCACCGGTTTTTGAAAAGCTGTAATATGATTTACGGAAACGTGAGCCCTTGCTTGTGCCGGGATGATCAGGAATTTCAGTAAGGTCAACAGATATATCCCTGACAACATCCCGAATAAGGGTCTTTACCTGATTACCTGATAGCTCTGAAACATTCAGCAGGGCAATATCAATATCATCAG
This sequence comes from Bacteroidota bacterium, assembly GCA_022708385.1. Taxonomy (GTDB): domain Bacteria; phylum Bacteroidota; class Bacteroidia; order Bacteroidales; family PXBB01; genus JAKIYU01. Next base: position 4,416 of record JAKIYU010000031.1, read on the forward strand.
AAAAACGATCTATTAATTTGTACCCTTTTGACAAGGATGTACCACCTTTGAACACTACCCTATTGTTGAATTTACATGCAGAAAGCCGTTTTAAAACCATTGTAATCCAGTAATCTTTTTCAATAAACACAGGAAGTATTTCCAGTTTATCAGATGCTGCCTGAATAGCAGCCATGAATAAATTTTTATCAAGGTGCAAGTTCATCGTATGTTCCATTTCGTTTTATTAGGTAATATATCATCAGTAATACCAAAATCGTATTCTGATGAAGGATTTAAAGATTTTAACAGTGGTTCTGATAAGTTACTACTAAAGCACAAATCAAACATTGCCCCTGATAAGGCACGTGTAGCTGGGTTATATTTTCTGGCCAGGCGTACAGCGGTTTCCCTGTCTTCTTTTTTTATGTTTTTTATCAAGGTTAAAAGTGTTTTGCATGAATCACACACTGTTGTATCTGGAATTTCTTTTATATGACGAATAGCATCGAGAATACGCAATAAGGGGATATTTTCTTTTGTTATGGTGTTTGGTTGCTTAATAAAACGGATTTTGTACATGCCCCTGGTCATGCCCTTTTTAGGTTCATTGGCGCCAATCTGAATAATTGATGAAACCTGTGTGCTAAGCCCAAGCTGATTGTATGAAGAGTAACCAGTCAAGTATCCAAGGATTTTACCATTCTGTTCCAAAAGGTCTTTTACTACCTGATATACATCGGGCTTTAATTCACCAAAATCTGTAAAGCGGGGTTTGTAAAAACGCCCCGGTGAAAGTTTACGGATTTTGCCCTCCTGTACCATTCGACTGAGTGCTTTGGTAAACGCAAATACTTTATCCACCGGCAAGGTAAAATCATCATAGGTAAAAACATAGCCGACTGGCAGACGGTTAATCTTACGTTCAATAATATCAGTTACTTTCATTCTTGATAGTTTTAATGCAAAGATACAAAATGTCAGGTAACTACCGGTAATTACCTGACAAATATTTTAATTTTATGTTTTTTTTAAAATCTGTCACTCTAGTGAAAATTAAACTGATTGGGGTCATCTTTCAGGCTCCGATTCAAAATAAATATGCGTTCTTTTTTATACTTTTGCATTAAATAATCCCATTATGCCAATAGAAAACATTATATTTGACCTCGGCGGTGTGGTGCTTAACATAGATTATGATGGCCCTCATAAGGTGCTCACGCAAATGGGCATCAGTGGTTTCGGAGAAAAATATTCCAAAGCCGGGCAAGAACTCCTTTTCGATAACCTTGAAACAGGAAAGATAAGTCCTGATGCATTCAGACAGGGATTCAGAGAGGTTACCGGTTTGAACTTTGATGATACTAAAATTGACCATATCTGGAACGCCATTATTCTTGACTTTCCACCTGCCAGAATAGCCCTGCTCAAAGACTTAAAAAAACAATACCGTACATTCCTGCTTAGCAACACCAATAGCATTCACTTCGATTTTTACACAAAACAACTGAAAGAAATACATCAAGTTGAATGGGAAGATATATTTGAGGATTTGTTCTTTTCTTTTAATATAGGGTTAAAAAAGCCCGACCCCGCCATATATCGCTATACGCTGGGAAAAACAGGGATTAAACCCGAACACACCCTCTTTATAGACGACCTTTACAGCAATATTGAACCGGCACGTCAATGCGGTATCAAAACCATCCATCTGAAAGACAACAGGGATATTTCCGACATTTTTTCAAAAGACAACCTTACAGGGAAATACATAATTAATGAATCTTCCCTAATATAAATTATAATGAAGAAAACAGCACTGCCCGTTTTTAATTTCTATGCCTATACTTTTTTGCTTATAGTCACCCCTTTTCTGATGCTGCAGAACTACCTGCAGAATGCTATCGGGCGCCTGTCAAGAGCCACCCTTGACTTAGGGTTTCTGGAAATCCCTTACACGGTGCTTATAGCTGTTGTCTTTCTGTCGACAATTTTTTTTATATTCAGAAAAAAACTAGATATATACCGCATCACTGTACTGGGCATCATTGTGTTGTTTTTTGCCACCGGGCAACTCATTGCCGATTATTATTTCGGGCATCATTTCAGCGACCTGCAACACAACTGGCATTACATAGCCTATGGCATTTTTTCATTTATTGCCTTCCGGCGTTTTTCTATAAAGCCTGTAAAACTCTCTGTACTTCTTATGAAGATTTTTGCCATGGCTTTGCTCATTTCTGTTTTCGATGAAATTATCCAGGTTTTCATTTCCAATCGCATTTTCGACCTGTCCGATTGTGCCAAAGATTTATGGGGAAGCGTTACTGGCATGGTCTTCGTTTTCTTTCTTCTCGAAAAGGGAAAGAACATTCCTGACTATAAAATCAGACACCCGAAAATAAAAGATTATTTCAGCCATCCTTTCAGCGTGCTTTTTTTGGAAACCTTGCTGGCTTTAATTTTTCTGCTGGTCTCATCCCAGTTGACCAACCATATTTATGTGCCGCAGGTTATAATACTTACCTGTGGGGGGGGCCTGGTATTTTTCATTTTGTTACATGCCGGACGCACGGTTGCCGTAAGGTGGATAATCCGTTCTATAGGCCTGCTGATATTGACATTTATACTTTATTCGGCCTTCTTAAAAACACCTGTTTTAAAGTACCATGGACCCGGAAAAATGAGCTACAACGGCATCCCAATCCTTTTCTTTGATTTTATGGTTTACCCAGACGGTGGGTTCAGAATTGTGGACAAAAAAGAATCTTTTAATATAAGGGACAAATATAAGATTGAATCCCTCAATCCCGATATTCTTCTTATTGGCACGGGCAGCAAAGGGCAGGGCGGCAAAGGGTGGGAAGATAATGCGATGACCGAAATGATTTACAATAAAAGCTTCAGGCAAGTCTATCAGATTATCAAACAGCCCAACAAACAAGCCTGCAGCACCTTTAACAGGCTGAAAAAAGAAAATAAAAAAGTACTTCTTATCCTACACAATTCATAAAGTATGGCAAAAAAACAAACCACCGATTTATACAAACCTGCCGACGCCATTATCAGGGCAATTTTGCTGAGTATATGGGGGGGACTTTTAATTTTCGGCCTGTTTACCTTAATTCAGCCCGCATGGCTTCAAAACCTCTCAAAACCGGGCAGAGCAGAGGAGGCCAGGTCTTATATTGAAAAAGGAAACCAATATCTGTATGCCACATCCAACGACCCCAAAAACAACAACATGAAAAATGCTGTGCAGAATTACACAAGCGCTCTTGAAATTGACCCGCAGAATATTGATGCCCTGGCCAACCTCGGGGTGGCTTACTTTTATATGAACAACCTTGAGGAAGCACGCAAAACCTTTGAAAAATGTATGCAGACCGACAGCCTTTCAAACTTTTTTACCTATTCCTATATGGGCGATTACTACGAACGCATCAATGCTCCCGAAAATGCACTTGCCTATTACCTGAAATCGGCCGAAAGACACCCCTACCCTGCCTACCCGCTGCGTAAAGCAGGTTTGTTCAGCATCAAACTCGGGCTCTATAATAATGCTGTTGAACATCTCACAAAAGCCATTGAAATCGAAAAAAGCTTTTACTACTTCTATAAAGCAGAGCTTGTTAAAGCACAGAATAAGGCAAGGCTTGATAACGATAGCCTTAACCTGGCTGCTATCGAAAAACTACTGCAAGCCCCAACCCCTGAACTATACAAATACGACACCCTGCAATACAGCCTCACTAAAAAAATAAGCAAAGATTTGGGTTACGCTTATATGTACCTGGGCGACGCCTATAACGGCCTTCTGGCCTTCGATAAAGCCAAAGAAAGCTACCAGCTAAGTATAAATTTTTATCCCGACTTCAGGGACATGATTGCCCAAAAGATGAACCCTGTTTCTGCTATCTTGAATAATACCCCGTAGAAGTTTGATAATGAATACAGAACTGCCCTTTCCCTGCCCTGTTACGGAACTTATCCGCAAACGATACTCCAAACGCAGCTTTACATCCAAACCCATACCCGACGCTGTCATGCAACAGGTGGACATGCTGATAAAACATTACAGTAGCGGCATCTGGGATAATAAGGTATTGTTTAAGATTATTTATAAAGACATGGGGACACCGCAAAAAATTAAGCTGGGCACCTACGGCTTTATAAGCGGCGCCTCCTTTTTTATTGCAGGCACTGTAAACAAAGGCCCCCATGCTTTCGAAGATTATGGCTATCTCCTCGAAAAAATTATTCTGCACCTGACCGGACTTGAGCTGGATACCTGCTGGTTGGGCGGTACCTTCAGCCGCAGTGAGTTCGCCCACTTTTTCACTATGGACAACGACAGCCTTATTCCGGCCGTTACCCCTTTCGGCTACGGCACGCCTGAATTATCATTCAGAGAATCGCTTATCCGTTTCGGTGCAGGCGCTTCGCACCGTAAACCATGGAAAGACCTTTTCTTTGATAGGGATTTTGGACGGCCACTTACCGAGGAGCAGGCCGGCAACTATGCCCTACCCCTCGAAATGGTGCGCCTGGCGCCTTCTGCATCGAATAAACAACCCTGGATAATAATAGCCGATACCGGTGCTTTTCATTTCTATCTTAAACGCACGCCCGGCTATAACAAGTTCTTTAAAGAAATAGACCTGCAAAGCATCGACATGGGTATAGCCATGGCTCATTTTGAAGTGAGCTGCCTTGAGCTGAACCTAAATGGCAAATGGGCATTACATCCCCCTGACAGGCAGGCTGAGGGCTTAGTGCCTGTCGCTAGCTGGGTAAAACAATAAGCCATTTTTTTGAAAGGAAATTTTACTAAACCGACGGGTTAACCCGTTGGTTATAACAAAACTATTGCCCTCGCACACCCCTTGGTCCCCTGAAGGGGAGGCCTCCCATGTTATAGATTTTATGCACTTTAACAATTGTTACAGGGGACATTTAGAAAGAAAAACATTTTTTATGTATGAAATTATGTTAAATAATTTTGACAAATGTTAAAGAAAATAGATTGTTTTAATTCATATCTAAGATTAATTTTGTATAATTATATTGAAAAATGAAAAATAATATTACTTATCTTTTTGGTGCAGGTGCTAGTTATTATGCTTGTCCGATTTGGAAAGAACAAGCTAAATGTATGTTTAATTTACATAAAGTATTAAAAAAAACATTTACTTTAGAGAAAGGTGAAGAAAGAAGTTTATCTATTAATGACAAATTAATTTGGGAAATTTCTTATTATGGTAAAAAAGCTCTTGAATTTAATACAGTTGATACTTATGCAAGAAAACTCTTTCTTGCTGACGATAGAGAACTTGAATCCTTAAAAAGAGCAATAAGTAATTTCTTCACAATTTGGTCACTTACTGATAATACTGAATGGAAAAACCTTTTTTATATTAACGATAAAAAGAAAATTGTTGAAAGAAATGAATTTATTGATCATCGTTACATTAATTTATTGGCTTCTTACCTTGAGAAAGGAAGCCCATTACCAACTTTAAGAGACAATATTAAATTTATTTCATGGAATTATGATTTGCAATTAGAGTCTGCATATATTAAATTTTGCCCTTTAGGTATTCAGGACTTTATAAAGGGAAACAAGTATTTCCAATTTATTCCTAAAGATGAAAATAGCAACTTAGACGTTCTTCATTTAAATGGTTATTGTGGCTTTTTTGGAGAAGATGAAGCTTATAATTTATATAAGCGCTCTGATTCTAAGAATCTAAACGAAATAATAAACGAAATTAACTTCGATGTAGATCCTAAAAATATTAAAGTTCATTTTGATAATTATATAAATTATTCATGGGATGAAAAATCTGTAATTGCAAATAACATTCGTAATCAAGCATTAAATGTAATGAGAAATACAGATATATTAGTTGTTGTCGGATATTCGTTTCCACCTTTTAATAATAGTATTGACAATGTTCTTATTAAAGCAGCAAGAAGACTTAAAAAATTTGTTTATCAGGATCCAAACGCAAATATTGATTTTATACGTGAAACATTTGGAATTCCAAAAAATAAAATTTCAATTATTAATGAGAGTTTAGAACAGTTTTTTATTCCCAACTATACATTTCCTGAAAACGGAATTGGTGGTATCTCATTCTAATAAATAAAATATATGACACTATCCGAATACATATCCAGTATCAATCAAAGATACAAACTCGGTAATGCCACCGAGCATACCTTCCGCTCCGACCTGCAGGTGCTTATTGAAAGCATGGTGCCTGAAATTAGAGCCACCAACGAACCGAAGAGGCAGAAGTGTGGCGCACCCGATTACATCGTTACAAAAAAGAACATACCTGTAGGGTTTATTGAGGCTAAAGATATAGGCGACAGCGACCTGCAGGGACTCAAAAAAACGGGCAACAAAGAGCAGTTCGACCGCTATAAGGAATCTTTGGACAACATTATCTTTACCGACTACCTCAATTTTTACTTGTACAGAAACGGGCAAATGGTTTCGCATGTGGCTGTGGGTAAGCTCGAAAACAATAAAATTACACCACTACCCGAAAACTTTGAAGCTTTTACGCTTTTCATTAAAGATTTTTGCACCCACATAAGCCAAACCATTAAAAGCGCTAAAAAATTAGCCGAGATGATGGCAGGTAAAGCCCGCTTATTGGCCAATATTATAGAAAATGCCCTTATTGCCGACCAAAACGAAAGCGCCGACAGCGTACAGGAAACGGCTAACAATACCTTGCGTGACCAGTTAACAGCCTTTAAAAACATTCTTATACACGACATAACTCCTAAAGAATTTGCCGATGTGTATGCCCAAACCATTGCTTATGGTATGTTTGCTGCCCGTTTGCATGATAAGAGTCTGAACGATTTTTCGCGGCAGGAAGCCGCCGAACTGATACCCAAAAGCAATCCCTTTTTACGCAAACTGTTTCAATATATTGCAGGCTACGACCTTGACGACCGCATTAAATGGATTGTGGACAGTCTTGTTGAAATTTTCCGTGCCACCAATATACAGGAGCTGCTCAAAGATTTTGGCAAAGCCACCAAAATGGAAGACCCCATCATCCATTTTTACGAAACATTTCTGGCGGCTTACGACCCCAATTTGCGCAAAGCACGCGGCGTTTGGTACACACCCCAGCCGGTTGTAAACTTTATTGTAAGGGCTGTTGACGACATCCTGAAAACAGAATTTGACCTGCCGCAGGGGCTTGCCGACACCTCAAAAACTAAAATTAAAGTAAATGTACAGGGCAAAATGCAGGAGCAGGAGGTACACAAAGTGCAAATACTCGACCCTGCCGCCGGTACAGGTACATTTCTGGCCGAAGTGGTGAAGCATATTTACAAAAAATTTGAAGGGCAGCAAGGCATCTGGAACAATTACGTAGAAAAGCACCTCCTGCCCCGCCTTAATGGTTTTGAACTGCTTATGGCCAGCTATGCCATGGCACACCTCAAACTCGATTTGCTGCTTGCCGAAACCGGCTACACCCACAACAGCCACCAACGTTTTAAAATATACCTCACCAACAGTCTCGAAGAGTACCACCACGACACAGGCACCCTCTTTGCCAATTGGCTCAGCCAGGAAGCCAACGAAGCCAATCATATCAAAAGAGATACGCCTGTAATGGTGATCATTGGTAATCCGCCGTATAGCGGTGAAAGTGCCAACAAGGGCGAATGGATAATGAATCTGATGGAAGATTATAAAAAAGAACCGGGAGGCAAAGAAAAACTAAAGGAAAGAAATCCAAAATGGATAAATGATGATTATGTGAAGTTTTTGCGTTACGGTCAATATTTTATTGAAAAAAATGGCAGTGGCATTTTGGCTTTTATCAATCCCCACGGTTTTTTAGACAATCCCACTTTCAGGGGTATGAGATGGAATCTGCTCAAAACCTTTGATAAAATATACACCATAGATTTACACGGCAACGCCAAAAAGAAAGAAATCGCCCCCGATGGCGGCAAGGATGAAAATGTGTTTGATATTATGCAGGGGGTGAGTATAAATATTTTTGTGAAAAAGCCAAAATAAAACCATTTAAAGTGGTCGAATTTAACCACTTTATAAGTTTAAAAGAAACATAAATAATGAAAGATTTACCAGCTTACAAACAATGGTTTACGGCTTTAAAAGCCAGAATAAAGCAAAGTCAGATTAAAGCAGCCATTTCAGTTAACACAGAAATGATTATGCTGTATTGGGATTTGGGCAGGCAAATAGTGGATAAACAACAAAATGCCAAATGGGGCAGTGGTTTTATTGAACAGTTAAGCAAAGATTTAAAAGAAGAATTTCCTAATATTTCCGGCTTTTCGAGAAGCAATCTCTTTGCCATGAAGAAATTTTATCTATTTCATAATCAGAATGATACAAAAGTTCAACAGCTTGTTGGACAATTTGAAAACAAGTTACTTCTCCACCCCAATGAAATATTCCAGCAAACTGTTGGACAAATTCCTCATAACATTCGTTTTTGTTCTTTGATACCTTGGTCGCATAACATCCTCATTATTGAAAAAGCCAAAAACTATGATGAGGCATTTTTCTACATTCAGGAAACCATAGTCAATAACTGGAGCCGTTCGGTACTCGAATACCAGATAGAAAGCAATTTGTACAAACGACAAGGCAAGTCCGTAAACAATTTTGCTCTTACCCTCCCCAAAGCCGAATCAGACTTGGCTCAGCAACTGCTTAAAGACCCGTACAATTTTGAGTTTCTTACCATTGAAAAACAAGTTAAGGAAGCAGAACTAGAAAAGCAGTTAGTAGCACATATCACACAGTTCTTGCTTGAGCTGGGTAAAGGTTTTGCCTATCTCGGCAGGCAGTTTCCTATAAAGGTGGGCACTAAAGAATACCGCACCGATTTGCTTTTTTACCACATACACCTGCGGGCTTACATTATTATTGAACTCAAAACCAAAGAGTTTGAACCGGAATTTATAGGTAAGCTGGGCTTTTATATTACGGCTATTAATGAGCTTATAAAAACACCGCACGACAACCCCACCATAGGTATTTTGTTGTGTAAAGAAAAAGACAATTACGAAGTAGAATTTACCCTCAGGGATGTTAACAAGCCCATAGGCGTAAGCGCTTACACCTACAAAGAACTCCCCGAAGAAATTAAAAAGGCACTGCCCGATATGGACGCTTTGAAAAATGAACTTAATAAACTCGAAAATGAAGAATAATAACAACGCCCAAATATACCACTTCGACCTCTACGGCAAACGCGAAGAAAAATACAAATTTCTGAACGATAATAGCTTGAAAAGTATTAATTGGAACGGGTTGCAACCCGAAGCACCTAATTACTTTTTTGTAAACAAGGACTTTGACGCCCTTGGCGATTATGAAAAAGGATTTTCGGTTAATGAATTGTTCCCTTTAAATAATGTGGGGATAGTAACTGCAAGGGATTCATTTACAATACATGAAACGAGACAAGATGTTGAAAAAACAATTAAAGAGTTTCTAAACCTTGACGATGAAACAGCAAGAACGAAATTTAATTTATGTAAAGATGTAAGGGATTGGCATGTAAATTTTGCAAGAAAAGATTTAGTTAATAATTACCCCAGTGTTGGTACATATACAAAAATATCTTATAGACCTTTTGATAAACGTTGGACTTTTTATACGGGTAAATCCAAAGGATTTCATTGCTACCCCAGAACAGAAGTCATGCAACACTTTTTAAAGGGGGAGAATGTGGGGTTAACTCTTTGTAAGCAATTCAAATCAGGAGATAATTATGTTCATGCATTTATCTCTAATGAAATAATAGAAAGTTCTTATGTGTCCAATAGGACGAGTGAAATAACATCTATTTTCCCACTCTACCTCTACCCCGAAGAGGGAGTTCAGCTAAGTATTTGCGAGGGGGCTGAGGCTCTCGAAGCCCCCGCCCGCACCCCCAACCTCAACCCCGAAATAGTAAAGCAAATAGCCGAGAAATTGGGTTTGGCTTTTGTAAATGAGAAAACAGCACCTGTCATTCTGAACGAAGCGAAGCGAAGTGAAGAATCTCTCAGCAAAGATGAGATGCTTCGCTACGCTCAGCATGACAAAAAGGACGCTCAGCATGACAATAATCCCAGTGTCATCCTGAACGGAATGCAGTGTAGTGAAGGATCTACCAATAAAGATGAGATGCTTCGCTACGCTCAGCATGACAAAAAGGACGCCCAGCATGACAATAATCCCAGTGTCATCCTGAACGGAATGAAGTGTAGTGAAGGATCTGCCATTGAAGGAGAGATGCTTCGCTACGCTCAGCATGACAAAGAGGGCGCCCAGCATGACAATAATCCCAGTGTCATCCTGAACGGAATGCAGTGTAGTGAAGGATCTACCAATAAAGATGAGATGCTTCGCTACGCTCAGCATGACAGGGAGGGTACTCAGCATGACAAAGAGACTTTTGCCCCCATAGATATTTTAGATTACATCTATGCTGTTTTACACTCACCCACATACCGTGAAAAATACAAGGAATTTCTAAAAATAGATTTTCCGCGTGTGCCTTACCCAAAGGACAAAGATACTTTCTGGGCTTTGGTAAAATTAGGCGGAGAACTGCGGCATATACATTTATTGGAAAGCCCGGTAGTGGAGCAGTATATAACACAATATCCAGTGGATGGGAATAATGTGGTGGAAAGACCTCGCTTCGTTACTACCCCTAGCCCATCCGAAGGAGGGGAGCAAATCTCGCTCGGCTCTTCCGAAGATGGCAAAAAAGAGTCGGTGGACGGTTTTTCTGATACAAATAATATTAAAACAAAAGTGCCCGGATTCTATACTGCCAATTCTAATACTTATAAATACATAAAGGAAATAAGGCAAGAACTTAAAAGAAATCCTACACCT
>JAKIYU010000287.1 GCA_022708385.1 Bacteroidota bacterium
TTTTATTTTTTTATTAAACAATAAATTCTATTTTTGTCGGAAAGCGTATTAAATTTTAAAGGAGAAAATACAATGGCTAAAAAAGGACAAGTTGTCATTAACATCGAGCGATGTAAAGGATGTGAGGTATGTGTGGTATCATGCCCCAATCATGTTCTGGCATTGGCTAAGGAAGTCAACGCCAAGGGTTACCATTTTGCCGTAGCAGTTACAAGCGACTGTGTAGGCTGTGCAAATTGTGCTGTCGTTTGTCCTGATGCTGTCATAACAGTTTACAGGGAAAAATAGCACAGAGTAAATAAGTTTTAAAATAACATTAAAATGAAAGAATTAAAGTTAATGAAAGGCAATGAAGCATTGGCTGAAGCTGCTATCAGAGCAGGCTCCGATGCTTATTTTGGTTATCCGATAACGCCTCAATCTGAGGTCATTGAGTATCTGATGGCCCACAATCCTTATGAACGTACCGGCATGGTAGTGCTTCAAGCTGAAAGCGAAGTGGCATCTATTAACATGGTTTACGGTGCTGCCGGATGCGGGAAACGGGTGCTCACAACATCTTCAAGCCCGGGTATCAGCCTGATGCAGGAAGGCATCTCTTATATAGCCGGTGCTGAGTTGCCCTGTGTTGTAGCTAATGTGGTAAGGGGAGGTCCAGGCTTAGGTACCATACAACCTTCCCAGTCCGACTACTTTCAGGCAGTGAAAGGCGGCGGCCATGGCGATTATAAACTTATTACTCTGGCCCCTGCTACGGTACAGGAAACAGTTGACTATGTAAAACTGGCTTTCGAACTGGCCTTTAAATACCGCAACCCTGTCATGATACTGACTGACGGTATTATCGGACAGATGATGGAAAAAGTTGAACTCTTCGAGCAGCAGCCACGCCTGACGGAACAATTTGACTGGGCCACCAAAGGTAAAGTCTCTGGCAAAGACCACGTTATCATCACATCTCTGCAGTTGCAGTCGGAAGAACAGGAAAAGGTAAACCTTAGACTGCAAGCTAAATACAGGGAAGTTGAGAAGAATGAAGTGCGTTATGTAACACACCATTGCGATGAGGAGATTGACTATATGATAGTAGCTTTCGGTTCCTGTGCCCGTATAGCACAAAAAGCCATGGAAGAAGCCCGTAAGCAAGGCATAAAAATAGGCCTTTTCCGTCCCCAATCATTATATCCTTATCCTTATGATGCCATCAATAAAATGGCCGGCAAACTCAAAGGAATACTTACCGTTGAGATGAACGCAGGGCAAATGCTTGAAGATGTAAAACTGGCTGTAAACGGCAAAACCAAAGTAGAATTTTACGGGCGTTTCGGCGGGATGATACCTTCCCCCAACGAAATTCTCAATGCTATTAAAACCAAATTGATAGGAGAGAAATAATATGTCAGAATTAATAAAACCCGAAAATCTGGTCTATCAGAAATCAAAAGTGCTGACCGATAAAGTGATGCACTATTGCCCGGGCTGCGGGCACGGCGCAGCACATAAGATGCTGGCCGAAGCCATTGATGAACTCGGCATTCAAAACGAAACCATCGGCGTGGCTCCTGTAGGCTGTTCTGTTTTAGCTTACTACTACTTCGACCTGGACATGACAGAAGCTGCTCACGGTCGCGCCACAGCAGTTGCTACAGGTATCAAACGCGTGATGCCCGACAAATATGTATTTACCTATCAGGGCGATGGTGACCTCGCTGCCATTGGCACCGGAGAAACTATCCACACATGCAACCGTGGAGAGAATATTCTCATCGTTTTTATTAACAATGGTATCTATGGTATGACAGGCGGGCAGATGGCTCCCACAACTCTTGAAGGCATGAAAAGCTCTACGTCACCCTTTGGCAGGGATATCAAAACAATGGGCAATCCCCTTAAACTGACTGAAATTGTGGCTCAGCTTAAAGGGACATATTATGTTACCCGCCAGTCAGTACATACACCCGGTAATGCACGCCGTACAAAAAGAGTCCTTAAAAAAGCACTCGAATACCAGAAACTAAATAAAGGTACCTGTTTCGTAGAAATTGTATCCAATTGCCCCTCTAACTGGAAAATGTCTCCTGTTGAAGCCAACAAATGGATGGAAGAAAACATGTTCCCTTTTTATCCTCTGGGTGATATTAAAGTTCCTGAACAATAAAAAAATTATAATATGACAGAAGAAATACTTATTGCAGGCTTTGGAGGTCAGGGTGTGTTGTCCATGGGACAAATACTTTGCTACTCCGGCGTAATGCAAAATAAAGAAGTAACCTGGTTTCCCTCATACGGACCTGAAATGAGGAGTGGCACGGCTAATTGTACTGCCATTATCAGCGACGATATGATAAGCTCTCCCATTGTAAATACTTATGATACGGTTATTGTACTCAATCAACCTTCGATGGATAAATTTGAACAAACCGTAAAACCCGGCGGTTTGCTTATTTACGACAGCAATGGTATAACACGCCATCCTGTAAGGAAGGACATTACTGTTTGCGTAATGGACGCCTCCGAAGAAGCTGTGAAAATGAACAATACCAAAATCATGAATATGATTGTGTTGGGTGGTTTTCTTAAAATGAAACCTATTATCGCACTCGAAAATGTGCTTAAAGGTCTGGCTAAGGTATTGCCCGAAAGATATCACAAACTTATACCTCTTAATGAACAAGCCATTCATAAAGGAATGGAAATTATTAAAGTGGTAAAATAGGATGACCCTTAAGGCTTTTTTTCATAAAAAACCTGTCTTTGGTTCCTGTCAGAGATGGGTTTTTTAATGAAATATTAACCTCTGTTTATTTAAAACAAATAATTTTTGTGCTATTTTTGAACATCAATTTTAGGAATATGCTGATTGTATCGAAGTATATGTGCTGCCTGCTCTTTATGTTGATGTTTTATAATTTAACAGCCAGCTCACAAATAAAAGACGGGAAAGATTACAATCCGGAAAAGCTGATGGCTGAATCGAAAGACCTCAACGAAAAATCTAATATGGCGTTGATGAAAGCTTCCATATTTCAACAGGAAGGCACACTTTTTCTCGACAGTGCACGCTTATTGAGCAATTTTCTGAGAACCTATCCGACCAACGAAAACTATAGCCGTTACTTTCGTCAGCTCGAAACACATTATACCCTGGCTTATAAGTATATTGCCATAGCCGATTCCATAGCTATTGTTGCAGAAAATTTCAGGGAAATGTCGATAAATAAACTGAAAGAGGCCTATGCTATGATGGGCAAGGATGTGGAGGTTATTCAAACTCCCGTTGCCACTGCCGAAGAACCGGCTAAGAGCGGATTTAGAAATACAGAACCCATAC
>JAKIYU010000032.1 GCA_022708385.1 Bacteroidota bacterium
CGTTCCGGCGGTCTATGTTTAATGTCAATGCTGCACCATATCTCAGTTGCTCTTTTTTAAAGCTGTAGTTCAGATAACCTCCGGCAGAGAATAAATCGGAGATTTTATGGTTAATTTCTAAGCCGAGACCTATACGCCAGCCATGATAGTTGTTGTAACCAAACAATTTCTCTATATCAAGGTCAAAGCATTTCCAGGGAATTTTTCCTTCCGACAGCGTTTTAAACAAACCTGAATAGCGGTTCAGATTGTGCTTTTTACTCAAACTGTCAATGAAACGGTACGTTTCAATGTCTTTTTCTGTTAAAGGTTCAAAACGGTTGCTTTCCCAAAAACCGGAATCCCTGTTTGTGGCATCGGGCAAAATCTCATAAGCGGTGTTTCCCAACTCTCTTTTATGCACTTTGCCGTTAATTTCTATATCTTTGATATAAGTGCGTCCGTTGCCGAATATTTTTAAGTCGGAATTTGGGTATTTATAAGTCAGTTCCGTATTTAACTGCACGGGAAACCAGGTGCTGTCGTTGACCAGCTCGTACGATTGCCTGAGCTTAATATCAAAACTACCTGCTGCACCCTGGGCAGGTTCGGCAGTTACATACTGCAGCGCATACCTGTAGGTGTTAATATACAGTAACCCCTTCAAACCATCAAAATTTCGATGCAAACGTGGCCGGTAGGATATGATAAAAACGGTGTCTGCTCCTTTATAGAGCGTGTCTTCAAGAATAAAAAGATACCGGTCGGTAGTGCCTTTGCTTACTGGGTTCAGATACTTCTTGTCGAGAATGGTAATGTAGTCGGGATAAAAGGAAAATGTTTGCAGTTGCGATGCAATAAGCGAAAACAAGGGGTCGCTTAATCCAGATACTTTGCTCGCCAATACGGTTTCCTTTGTATTGTCGGGGTACAGGTATTTTCGCTCGGTAATGCTTTCGATGAGCATCAGGTATGTTTTTTTCATCATACGGCTCATCTCTTCGGCATCAAGACTGTCTTTCCGGGTTTGCATTCTGAGCTGTTCGAGATCAATGCCAAACGATAATTTATTGTGCGATTTGTAGGTAAAAGAAGGCAACATTTCGGGGTTATTCCTGTGGCGGTACAACAGCAGAGAGTCGATAAGCCGATGGGCTGGATTTTCGCCTGGCAGGATAATAACCTCATCAAGAAGGACCTCAGTCCTTTTCATGTAGATTGTATGTGACACTTTATCAGGTACATCGTAAACCACCTTTTCATATCCTACATAGCTAAAAGTAAGATATAGAGGTTTTTCGTCCGATATTAGCCTGAACTTCCCGTCAATATCAGTTACACCTCCTGTGTTTGTGTTGTTTATAACAATATTTACAAAACTCAAAGGCTCTTTGGTCTCGCTGTCTGCTACAATGCCTTTAATGGTATACTTTTGTGAAAAAAGTGTCCCTGTAAAAAAGGTGAGCAGAAAAAACAGAAAGTTAATCCGCAGCATGGAGCTTGGGGTTGTTTTTATGACGGGTTATATCTCTTTTGGTTTTCTTTTCAAGCGTCTTTTTAAAAGCTTCCGTTAAATCAACGCCGGTTTGATTGGCCAGGCAAATTAAAACAAATAGGATATCGGCCATTTCTTCGGATACCGACAACTTTTTATCCTTTTTTTTGTACGATTGTTCTCCGTATTTTCTCGCTATCAGCCTGGCCAGCTCGCCTACTTCTTCCATAAGCAGGGCCATATTCGTAAGTTCGTTGAAATATCTTACGCCGTGTTCTTTTATCCAGTTATCAACAAGATGCTGGGCTTCATTAATTTTCATTCTTATAGGATATTGACCTCAAACTCAAGAGGGATATTAAATTTTTCCAATACACTTTTTCTGATTTTTTCAGCCAGCGAAAGTATTTGAGAACCTGTGGCATGACCGTAGTTTACCAGCACCAGTGCCTGCTTGTCGTGCACACCGGCATCGCCTTCCCTGTATCCTTTCCAACCGCTTTTTTCAATGAGCCATCCGGCCGCCAGTTTGTAATTGCCGTTACCAAGCTCATAGCCGACAAGGTCAGTATATTTAATTTTCAATTGCTTGTAACGCGAACAGCTTATTTCGGGGTTCTTGAAAAAACTTCCGGCATTTCCCGTTTTGTTAGGGTCGGGTAACTTCGACTCTCTTATTTGGCAAATTGTTCGGCGTATATCAGCAATGGTAGGTTGTAGTATGTTTTGCGCCTGCAATGCTTTATTTACAGCATCGTAGGTATTGTTAATTATTGGGTTTTTATTCAGTCGGAAAGTAACGGCGGTAATTATATGCGAGTTTTTTAAGGATGTTTTAAAAATACTTGAACGGTATCCAAACATACAGGCTGCATTGCTGATTATTTCAGTTTTTCCTGTCAGGGTATTATAGGTCGTTACTTCCGAAAGGGTGTTTTTAACTTCTGCACCATAGGCGCCAATGTTTTGTATAGGGCTGCTGCCTACCTGACCGGGTATCAGCGACAGGTTTTCAAGACCACCCCAGTTATTTTGTACACAAAAAGAAACAAAATCATCCCAGTCTTCTCCTGCGGCCGCTTTAACATAAATGTTTTGGTTGTTTTCACTTATTATTTCAATGCCCTTAAAACTAATTTTAAGCACTATTCCTATAAAATCTTTAGTAAAAAGCATGTTATTGCCTCCGCCAAGAATCAATACAGGTAATTGGCTTTTGTTATGTAAAAAGAAATCATCAAGCAAGCCGGGGTGAGTTACTTCATAAAAAAAATCCGCAAAAGCCTCTATATGAAATGAGTTATGTTGCTTTAAAGAAAATTTCTTTTTGAGCTGCATTATCTTTTTTTACTGCAAAAGTAGGAGATTTTGTGAAACATATTTTTTTTATGATATTTGTAATTATTTCTCTTTTTTATCGTTTGGAAAAAGTTGTGAAAATATAAGTGAAAAAAGCCATCGTATCGGTCATCAGCGATTTATATACCGACCAGCGTGTTAACCGCACCTGTAATGTGCTGCACGATATGGGATTTGATGTGTTGCTGGTAGGGAGAAAACTAAAAATTTCAAACGAAATAACCGGGCGTGCTTATAAAATAAAACGTTTCAGACTGCCTTTTGAAAAAGGTTTCCTGTTTTATGCCTCATACAATCTGCACCTTTTTTTCTACCTGCTTTTTCGCAAAGCCGATTTGCTGGTAGCCAACGACCTCGATACCCTGCTGCCGAATTATCTTATTAGCCGACTTAAAAGGATTCCTGTTGTGTACGACAGTCATGAGTATTTTACAGGGTTACCCGAAATTCAGAACCGTCCGCTGGTGAAAAAAGTATGGCACAGTATCGAACGTTTTATTTTTCCCAAATTAAATCATATTATTACTGTTAATGATTCCATTGCAACTTTGTACAAATCAGAATACAAAAAAGAAATAACTGTGGTGAGGAACATTCCTGCTGCCTTTAAAATTGAGAAAATCAAATCTCGTAGGGAACTTGGGTTGCCAGTAGATAAAAGAATTATTCTTTTGCAGGGTTCGGGTATTAATGTGGACAGGGGAGGAGAGGAAGCTGTACAGGCTATGTTACCACAGAACGGACTGCATGATGTTGTACTGTATATAATAGGCTCTGGAGATGTTATAGCAACCTTAAAGAATTATGTAAAATCGGAAAATCTTGAAGAACGCGTTATTTTTATACCTAAAATGCCTGCAGCCGAATTGTTTCATTATACGGCCAATGCCGATGTCGGCCTGACACTTGATAAAGACACCAATATCAATTACCGTTTCAGTTTGCCCAATAAAATTTTCGACTATATTTATGCCGGCCTGCCCGTACTGGCTACCTCCCTGGTTGAAGTCAGAAAAATTGTGGAAACTTTCAACATAGGCCTGATAGCCGAAAACTGCAACCCTGAATATCTGGCTGGAAGAATCAGGCAAATGCTTGATGATAAAAACTTGTACAATGAATGGAAAAAAAACCTTATCATTGCAGCGCAGAAACTTAACTGGGAAACAGAAAAAATTAAGCTGATTCATGTCTTCGAACAATTCCTATAGAGGCCTTCACTTGCATGTGGTTGCTTTCGATATACCGGTGCCTGTTAATTACGGCGGCGCCATCGATATTTATTATAAGTTGAAAGCCCTCAGCAACGCCGGTATATGTATTCACCTGCATTGTTTCGAATACGACAGAAAACCTGCCGATGAGCTTAATAAGTTTTGTACAGAAGTTAATTATTATAAACGGGAGGTGAACAAATCGCATCTTTTTAAACTTAATCCTTACATCGTTGCCACGAGAAATTCAAAAAGACTGCTTCAAAACCTTTGTAAAGATGAATATCCCATTCTGTTTGAAGGCTTGCATACCTGCTTTTATCTGAATCATAAAAATTTGCGCAACAGGATAAAAATTGTACGCACGCATAATATAGAGCATGATTACTATGCAAATCTTGCCAGAGTAGAAAGGAACCTGTTTAAAAAGTACTATTTTCTTAATGAATCTGCCAAGCTAAAAAGTTTCGAAAAAGTACTTTCTTATGCACAGGGTATTGCTGCCATATCGAAAAACGATTTTATTCATTTTTCCGAAAAATACACCAATGTAAAAACCATTTCAGCCTTTCACCCGCACGACAAAGTTGAAATCAATGAAGGGTACGGAAAATATGCCCTGTATCATGGAAGCCTCGATGTGTCAGAAAATCATGAAGCCGCTGTTTTTCTTGCCGAAAAGGTGTTTAATGATATTGATATTCCATTCTATATTGCAGGGAACAAAATTTCAAAAGAATTAAAGCAGCTCGAAGCCCGGTATCCCAACATATCTATCAAAACCAACATCAAAACCGAAGATATTTATGAGCTTGTAAAAAATGCCCATGTTAACATATTGCCCACTTTTCAGGCAACGGGTATTAAACTGAAACTGCTGGCTGCTTTATACACCGGCCGGTTTTGTGTGGTTAACAAACCTATGGTTGTTAATACAGGGCTTGAAGATATGTGTATTGTCGCAGATGAACCTGCTTTAATGAAAGAAAAACTGAAGGAATTGTTTACCTATCCTTTTACCATGCAGCATATTGTAAACAGGCAAAATGTTTTAAACAGAAATGGCTTCACAAATGCCTCCAATACTAAATTACTTCTTGAACTCATTTATAACAGTTCAGGGTGTTGAATAAATTTAAAATTATAATAAAGGACTGGATTTAAAGTGCTTCGTCTGTATTCTCTATTTTAGGGGCTGCATTCATGTCGAGATTGAATGTGTCCACTTCGGGGTTGTATTCAATCTTTTCATCATCTACGCTGTTGGGACATTCTTCTATCAGGCTGCCATTTTCGCATTTTATTACACGTGATGGGAACCGCTCAATTAGGGTGTAATCGTGCGTGGCCATAATAACCGCTCTGCCTGTTTTACTGATGTCGAAAAGAAGTTTCATGATGCCGTTGGAAGTTTCGGGGTCAAGATTACCCGTGGGTTCATCAGCAAGGATTATGTCAGGGTCGTTAATTAAAGCACGGGCTATCACTACACGCTGTTGTTCTCCGCCCGACAACTGGTGGGGCATCTTATGTGCCTTAGTAGTCAGGCCCACTTTTAGCAGTACATCTTCAAGCCTTTCGGTAATTTTAGTCTTATCTTTCCACCCTGTAGCATGCATCACAAAAAGCAGGTTCTCTTTTACACTCCGGTCAACCAGTAACTGAAAGTCCTGAAATACAATACCGATTTTTCTTCTCAGATAGGGAATTTGCTTGTTTTTCATCTGGCGCAAGTCAAAACCTGCTACTTCTGCTGAACCATCTACAACAGGTATGTCGGCATAAAGTATTTTCAGAAGGCTGCTTTTACCCGAACCTGTTCTTCCTATAAGATATACAAACTCGCTTTTCTGAACTTGCAATGAAACATTGGCCAGTATCAAAATATTTTTTTGGTAAACAGATATTTTATTGAGGTTTATGAGCATGTTTAGGTGCATGTGAATTATTTTTTAAAGTTGAGGGGAATAATTTCGTTATAGGGTATTTTGCTGATTAAGTGAACAAATTCTGTTTCGTAATCTGTAAGATTGCATTTTTTTAACGCTGTAGCATGGTTACCTGATTTGAAATAGGCAATAAGGGTAAACCCTTCATCCCGTATCTGAAAGTGATCGGGAATTTTTCCGTTACCTTTTATTTTTAGGATATACATGTTTCTTTATGAAATACGTTTAATACTGGCTCCCAGACTATTGAGCCGTTTGTCTATATTCTGATACCCCCTGTCAATTTGCTCAATATTATGGATGCGGCTTTTGCCTTCAGCAGCCATGGCAGCTATAAGCAGCGCTACCCCTGCCCTTATGTCGGGGGATGTCATTTCAATGCCTCTGAGAGGGTATTTATGGCCGGAACCAATAACAGTTGCCCTGTGCGGGTCGCATAATATAATCTGCGCTCCCATCTCAATAAGCTTATCTACAAAAAACAAACGGCTTTCGAACATCTTCTGATGAATAAGTACACTGCCTTTGGCATTGATGGCGGTAACCAAAGCAATGCTCAGAAGGTCAGGCGAAAAACCCGGCCAGGGGGCATCGCTGATGGTCATTATTGAACCATCAATAAACGACTCAATCTCATAACTTTCCTGCGAAGGAATATAGATATCATCTCCTTTAAGCTCAAAATAAACGCCGAGCCGCCTGAAAACATCGGGTATCATGCCCAACTCTTGGTAACAAACATCTTTTATAAGCAGTTCAGAACCTGTAACAGCTGCTAACCCAATAAAACTGCCAATTTCAATCATATCAGGCAGCATCCTGTGACGGCAACCGTTAAGAGCTTTAACCCCGTTAATTTTGAGAAGATTCGAGCCTATCCCTTCAATAAAAGCACCCATTTTTACGAGCATACGGCATAATTGCTGAATGTAAGGTTCGCAGGCCGCATTAAATATAGTGGTTTGGCCTTCGGCAAGTACACTGGCCATGATAATGTTTGCAGTTCCCGTTACCGATGCTTCGTCGAGTAACATATAGGTGCCTCTCAACCTGCGGGATGTCATTTTAAAAAAACGTTCCTTTTTGTTGTAATGCAGCTTGGCGCCCAATTTTTGAAGCCCAATCAGGTGGGTGTCGAGGCGGCGCCGGCCAATTTTATCACCGCCGGGCTTGGGTAAAGTGCCTTTGCCAAAGCGCCCAAGCATGGGACCCAGTATCATGACCGAACCGCGCAACATGGCGCCTTTTTCTTTGAACCCGGGGCTTTCCAGATAGTCGATGTCAACATGGTCGGCTTTAAATGAATACACCCCCTCGACCTGTCTCTTAACCTTTACCCCCAGGTTGCTTAACAAGGTTATCAGGTTCATCACATCATTTATCTCGGGTATATTTTCAATAACTACTTCATCGGCGGTAAGCAACACGGCGCTGATGACCTGAAGGGCTTCATTCTTAGCCCCCTGGGGCGTAATCTCTCCTTTAAGTTTACGGCCTCCCGTAATTTCAAATGTACTCATAGACTTAATATTAATGCAAATTAAATAAAAATTTATGAATTTTATAAACTAACATTATTATTTATATCTTTGAGAGGTAGTTTAAAAAATTAATTGTTTTGTTTATTTTTTAATATTGATATATTTAATAAAATGCATGTCTTATAATAAATTTAATTAATATAGATTATTTACAAAAAAAATTATGCTATGAAAAAGACATTAGCTTTATTACTTTTTTTATCTGTGATATCGGTTCTGAATGCGCAGGAAAAAGACAAAAATTTTGTGTATCTCAAAACAAATGAATTTGTGTATGGAAATGCCGTTGATTTTAATGAATCGGGATTTAAAAATTATGTGCTTGTTGATAACAAAGAGTTCGATACCAAGGATGTGAAATTTTTTAAGAACAACCGCGGGTTTTATGCTATAACAATGGGAGTAGGTCCGCGTTCTGCGCCACCTGTTGCCGGTTTGGTACGTCAGGGTAAAATTAATCTATACGAATCGATTGTTTGGACTATTTCTTCAAATGCAGGCACTAGCAAAAGAACGTACAACTTTTTTAATATGGAAATGGATAATTTAAAATATGCTAACTTCAGGAATTTGCAGCCCGTAATGAGAACCAATCCGAAAAGTATGGCTCATTTATACAAATTTCGTAATGCCGGTATTGCCGCAACAACGCTTCAGATAGGTGGTTTTCTCACCACACTTGCAGGTTTTGGTGTTTTTATGGTCAGAGGTTTTGATAGTTTTGAAAATGATACCGAATTAAAACTAGGACTTCCTATAACTCTTGGCCTCAGTGGTATTACAATGGGCGCTTGCGGATATCTTTTTGGCCTGTCAAAGCCTAAACACCTGCGCATGGCTGTTTCAACGTATAATGAATAATTAAGTTTTTGATGCTCTGTAAAATAGAAAAATACCTGCCAGTATAAGGGGAATACTGAGCAACTGCCCCATGTTGAGCATCATGCCACTTTCAAAATCCACCTGATTTTCTTTGGTAAATTCAAGCACAAATCGGGTTGCAAAGATAAGTACCAGAAAAAGCCCCAGCAGGCTGCCATCCTTTATCTTTCCGAAATTTCTGAGGTAGTATTTCCAAAGAAAAATAAAAATGGCAAGATAGGAGAAGGCTTCGTACAGTTGTGAAGGGTGTCGTGGTACATGCGAGAAAAACGGATTCCCGGCAAAGATTACACCCCAGGGTAAATTGGTGGGTTTGCCGATAATTTCGGAATTGAAAAAATTGCCAAAACGGATAAACATGCCTGCAAGTGCAATGGGAATAACCATTCGGTCAATAATCCAGAGATAGGATTTGTATTTCCTCTTTTTCCAATAAAAGTACATGATTATCAGAATGCCTGCAGCTCCCCCATGACTGGCCAAGCCGCCATGCCAGATATATAGTATTTCAATAGGATTCTGGAGGTATTTCTGAAAATCATAAAACAGCACATGCCCTAAACGTGCTCCCACAATACCACCTATAGCTGTATAAATAAAAATTGTATCAACTTCTTTTATGCTTATATTTTCCCTTTTGTATATATTACACAGGATATAATAACCTACAATATAACCGGTGCCAAAAAGCAAACCATACCAACGGGCTTTAAAAATACCAAGCGATATTATTTCCGGGTCAGCATTCCAGATAATTGTAAGAAGATCATTCATTTTTAACGTGTTAGTTTTTTACTGAAGTCCGAAGGTTTTTTGCGTAAAAGGATAAAGTGCAGTAGGCCGTACAGATAACCGCTTCCATAACTTATATGCAGGATGAAACAAGCCCACACATATTGCATAAGCTCTTTTACTTTGTCAACCTTATACAAGCCACTGCGAATGGCTATAATCAAATACAACAAAAGGGTCAGTTTGTATAGAAAGCCTATATAAACGTTTCCAAGTGAAAACAGATAGCCGGGAAAAAGAAATAATACAAAAAGCGCAGGAACCAATTGCCGCCATGTGGTTATGGTTTTATGTTTTTTATTGACATATACTTTCCAGTAACCGTATTGAAAATATTGTTTAAAAAGACTTCTGAAAGATGATCGGGTATAATATAAAAGTTTAATATCTGTATTTAAGTAAATTTTATAACCGTTTTTAATCATTCTGTAGCTGAACTCGTCATCCTGATTTCTTACCAACTCCTCATCAAAATATCCTATAGTGTCAAAGACCTGCTTACGGTATGCACCGAAAGCTACCGTGTCAACATAACCGCTTTTCGTACCTGTTCTGAAATGGGCATTACCTACACCAAATCTGCTCGACATCGCCCGGCCAATAATTCCCGACAATCCGTTGGCATAAATATTTTCGGTTAATCCTCCTGCACAGCCTACTTCGGGATGCTCTTCAAGAATTTTTACACAGGCTCCGATGTAGTCTCCCGTCATCATAGCATGGGCACCTAAAATAAAAATAACATCACCGGAAGCATTTTTTATCCCCATGTTTAGCGCCCATTGCGTTGTCTGTCCGGGATTGTCCATTAAATATATGTTGGCATGCTGTTTTTGTATCTTTTTCACAATGTCTCGTGTAGCATCATTGCTTCTACCATCAATTACTATTATTTCCAGCTTATCATGCGGGTAGTTGCAGGCTAATACTGAATCAATGCATTCTGCAATATACCTTTCTTCATTGCGGCAGGGAATGATTACTGATACATTCATACATATGTGAAATTTCTGCAAACTTACAAAAATCTGTGCAGTTTCAATTTATTTTATCCCGACAAGTTTTTCTGTTATGTATGCAGTTATTGCCCGCAGGGGCGAAAGAGATAATAAAATGAAACTTCGTAAAAAGTTAACATTCCTTACTCAAACTAATTAATTATAAAAAAAATATGAAAGCTGTATTAATTACATATAACCAAGCATTGACCGAAAAAGTGGAATACATG
Source organism: Bacteroidota bacterium (assembly GCA_022708385.1). GTDB lineage: Bacteria > Bacteroidota > Bacteroidia > Bacteroidales > PXBB01 > JAKIYU01. The sequence goes on from JAKIYU010000032.1 coordinate 10,440, forward strand.
CTTGATTTTCTTAATATTAAGGGTTTTACTATGTGAGAAACCGTATGGGGCAGGGGGTCTGAAAAAGGTGAACCCCGAATGGGCACGCACACTTGGCCTGAAATGAATTCCGCACTTATTGCCATAGTTGAAGATGATAAAGTTCAGCCCCTGCTTGATAAAGTAGTATAATCGATGAAATAAATACCGAAGTAGGTATCAGGGCTTTTGTATGGCACGTGGAAGGAGGGTACTAAGATAATTTCTGGCACGATTCTGTATAGGGATGGACATCATGATGTCATCCCTATATATGATGTTTAAAATCTTAGTATTTTTGTCCTGTTTTCCACCAAAAAAATTAAACTATGAAAATCCTGATTATATCCTTCCAACTAACTCTTGCTGCTTGCTTTATATATGCCCAGCAACCCGTTCAGATATCTTATGGCACACTGACAGACAATCGCGATTCAAAAACCTATAAAACGGTTGTTATTGGCACGCAGACCTGGATGGCCGAAAATCTCAATTTTGCCACCGATACCGGTTCTTGGTGCTATAACAAGAAAACCACCCATTGTGATACATACGGCCGTTTGTACAACTGGCCCACAGCCCTCACCGTTTGCCCCGAAAACTGGCATTTGCCCAGTGATTCTGAATGGACAGTCCTTACCGGGTTTATTGGCAACGACCCCGGCAAAAAGCTCAAGGCAAAGTCAGGGTGGGAGTCGAAAGGCCATGGCACTGACGATTTTGGCTTTTTGGCCATACCCGGAGGCTCAATGGGCAATAATGAAGTATTCAGCAATATCGGCTACTTTGCCAACTGGTGGACTGCTACTGAAAAAATGCCGTTCAATGCTTGGGGCCGAAACCTTTGCACTTACGATAGCAGGATAACCCGCTATGTCCATTATAAATCCGATGCCTTTTCGGTACGCTGTTTGAAAAATGATAGGTAATATTTTTCAGATTTTACATTAAAGATTTTGAACTATTAGTGCATTTTAATCCCCCGGTAAGTTGCAATAGCCTCTGACTCTTTACTGCTAAAACATTTGTGAAACGAAATAGCCGCTTATAATATTAATTTCGACTTGTTGAAAAATAGTAAATTTTGCATTTAAATCAAACGGATGAGACGTAATATACATTTAAACACATTAGTATTAAAAAAAAAACGATAAAAAATTGAATTGTAAAATATTTTTATATAAATTTGTTCTATTATTTTAAAACAAGATGCTATGAAAACAAAAACCACCCTGAAAATTCTTCTTTTCACGTTCTTAATTTTTGTGTTTACTTCTCATTTACTTGCACAAAATAAAGAATTTGCTCCTATTGGTGCTAGTTGGTTTTATTCATTCCATGATATGGTAATTCCTGTAGTAACATATACGACTTTAGATTGTTATGGAGATACGGTTCTATTAGGAATCAACGCAAAGAAAATATCTGGAGGTTATATTCTATATGAGAATAACAAACAAGTTTTTCTTTATCAACCTCAAATTAATGACTTCACTTTGCTTTATGACTTTAATAAAAATACTGGTGAGACTTGGGACGTTGTAACACCCATGTGGGGTATTGCTGACACGTTTACGGTAATAGTTGACTCAATTGGTATCGAAATTATAAATTCGGATACTTTAAAAGTACAGTACATTCGTTCTTTGGATATGCCATGGATCTTTGATGGAAAAACAATCGAATATATTGGAAATACTACGTATTTGTTTCCTCAATATGGACTTGCTGACCCTCAGCCAGGACCTTTAAGGTGTTACGAGGACAGTGACTATACTTACCATCCTTTTGCTTTTCCATGTGACACATCGTATATTGTAGGTAATGAAACAATTAAGTCAAATAATAACTTTCAAGTATATCCAAATCCATGCAATGATATTATTTATGTGATTAATAATAATTCTAAAGATTGTTACAGTTTTTTACTAATAAATCATTTAGGTAAAATAATTATTGAAGGTAGTCATATTTTTGAAAATGAAGCAACCATTGATTTTCAGGGTATTAATAGAGGCATATATATTATGATTTTAAAGCAAAATGAAAATTATATTTACCAAAAAATTATTAAATTATGAAAAATCAAATTATGTTTATTAACATGAAATTTTCTTTGTCATTTATGATGATTTTATTTACTTATATTTCAAATTCATCTTTAAGTGCTCAAATTTTCGATGAATATTTTGATTCTTTAGATTCTACGCATTATTTAATTGGAGATACTTCTAGATCAAACAATTGTTCGAACACTTGTGATATGTTTTCTAACAGAAGTAGATATACTCCAAATACTAATACTGCAATAAAAGAAATTAAAGTAATTTTTGTTGTTGTGCAATATTCTGTAAATGATAAAAGAAATTTTGATATTAATGATAATCAACATGTACAACATTTTAACAACATGTTATCAGATGTTAATTACAGATTTTCGAATCTTGATATTGCAAGCTGTGGGGGAACAATTATTGATTCTAAAATAAGATTTGTTTTAGAAGACATTATAACATATACTGATTCTTATTCTTGGAACAATGATAATTACGACACTTCTGCTATTTATAGTGCATTAAATGGGAGAAATCATTTTTTGAATAATTATTCATTTACAAGAAATGATGCTATATATGTTTTTTGGACAGAAAGTGAATGTTGGTATAATGAGGTGGTTTTAAATGGAAGTACATGTTCCCCATCTACTCTCCCAAAAATGATTTCTGCATCTATGCAGCCAAGCATCAATATGTCAAATAGGATCGTCGTACACATGAGAAATTATTTCACTATGTGGTCCGCAATGCACAATGGGTATTTTTGTGATACTTATACGCCTCTTTGTTGCCCAGTTTGTCCACCTTCTTGGATTGGAGGAGGAGCCCAACTAGCTCATGAGTTTGGACATTTTCTTTGGAGTGATGGTGTTCATACAACCACGTGTAATAATATTATGGATGATCATTTTGCCACTTTACATAATTACTTAACTACAAATCAATTATCATCATTTCATAGAGCAACATCCCTGCTTAATGTCAGAAATTATGTTAACTGCAATTACTCTTCAAACGATCCATTAACAGTAAATACAAGTGAAAACTGGGATTTAGACATAAATATTGTACAGCGATATTATAATCAATAACGGTATTTCATTAAACATCCAATGCAAAACCATGATGCCAGATGGTTCAAATATTATTGTGCACCCAAATGCCACACTAGTAATTGATGAAGATGCTGTTTTAGAAGGATGCGATGGAAGTTTTTGGGATGGCACTATCCACGTCAAAGAAAACGCCACCTTAATAATCAAGAATGGAGGCACAATAAGAATGAGTGGAAACGGAAATATACTTATAGATTATGCTAATGGATATGCTGGTTTATTGGAATACGAAGAAGGCGCAAACATAATTTTTGACTCATATAATACAAAACTGGAAGTTAAAGGTAATCTTTATATTGACGATAATGCAAATTTTTCGATACAAGGTAAAGGGTATATCTTATTTAACAGCCCTTTGTCAGATGGAACCTGTTATAACATTTCTGCAGGAACGAATACTTCTTTTACATTGCAAGGTGAAAATCAAAACCATAAAAAACTTGAAATTGCACAACCTTCTCTGTATATGCATGATGTTAAAAATGTTTCAATTACAGATGCTAAAGTAATTATGTCAGGCAATACATCTCGTTTAAGTTTACATTATGCTTCGGGTGGTTCAATTAGTATTGATAATATATTAATAACAACTTCAACAGGGAATAAAACAAGTCACAGAGGGATTGCTTTATATGGTCAATCTAATATTTCTATTGAAAATTCTGTTTTTAGAAACGGTATGTATGGTATTCATGCCATGCTAAACTATACAGATGGTGCACCACTAACATTAACAAATTGTGCGTTTTATAATAATGACAGAGGTTTAAATGTTAATGACAAAGGCATTACGCTCAACTATTGTACATTTGACGGTAATGGTTATGGAGTTTATGCAGACGGCATGACCTTTTCGAGCAGTTTAAATACTTCAATATTAAATAATAATACCTATGGTGCTAAATATATATCTGCATCAACAGGCGGTTTATACATTTACAATCCTGAAATCAAGTATAATTACTTAGGTGTTGATTATAGCGGTGCAACAAAATTATCGGCACGTTGCGGACAAATTAAAAATAATACTTATGGCATCAATTTTATAAGCGGCGCTTCGCTTAATATGTCGCAGAATGAAAGCCCGACAGGTGGGAAAGTTAATATGTCTTCCAACTCTGAGTTAAACATTTCTACAAATTACGGTAATTTATTATTTTTAAACAGTGGGTACAATAATCTGCAACGAAGTCCAAATAAAAAAGTTATAAATGGAATTCTTACAGGATATAACTATTGCCCTAAGAATCTTGCAGTACAATCAAACCGTTGGAATGCGTCAAATACATATCCTGTTTCAGGTACTGATTATACTCTAAATGATGATAATAGTTTTTGCCGTCCAGGAGGCTCCGTAATTTTCTTAATTGATAATACGCCTACGTATGGTATATGTTCAAT
>JAKIYU010000033.1 GCA_022708385.1 Bacteroidota bacterium
ATTCTATGGAAGATGTTGATGCGCATTTAATGTACGCAATTAATGATTTTACTGCAAATAAAGAAAGTATCAAAAAATTAACAAAAATATCTTATTTATAATGATACTTTTGATAGCGGTTTATTATAAATTATTGTGTGGGCTTTATGGATAGCCCTCATTTTTTCAAACATCCAACTCCATGCGCAAACCGCTACTGTTACATTAAGGCCTTCGTACATTGACCTTTCATCAACCACTTCCGAAAGTGCAGTACTAATGACACTCTCAAGCTACAGTTCGAACGATGCCCGCTACAGGCTGTATAATAGCAGTTATCAGTATTATACCTGGGATGAAGCAACCGATGCATACATTTCAAGTACTTCTTATGCCAGCGGTCCTCAGGTTGTTGGCACTCCTTCTTCTACTACCACATTCTGGATTTTATTCCAAAGAGGTGGCAATAATTCTGCTACAGCTTCATACAGGGATAGGCTCAATCCTTATTCCGTTAATTATCAGACAGTAGCTTTACCTGCTGCAACATCCATTTCTTCGCCTTTTAATCTTACAGGGAACTTTGTAGGCTCTGGTTCTTATGATAAATCAGTAAAGCATGTAGTGCTTGGATACAGTGGCTCTACATTAATAACTGCCGTTTCTTCGGCCCTCAGCACAGGCGCTTTTACGCTGGTATGTCCAGGTGGTACTACTATTGATAAAATTGAAATCAGGGCTGTTGACAATACCCTTATTGAAACTAAAACAGGGAGCTGGACAACAACAACCAATGTAGGGAATATACCAAATAACCCATTAATTACTGTTTCTGCAACGTCTCTTTCCGGGTTCACCTATATGGAAGGCAATGGCCCATCCACCGAACAAAATTTCACTATTTCAGGGGCAGACCTTTCAAGCAGCATTAGTATCTCTGCACCCACAGATTATGAAATATCTAAAACCTCAGGCGTTGCTTTTTCTGCCGAAAACCCCATTACACTTACTCAAAGCGGCGGCGTTGTAACTAATACCTCTATTTTTGTAAGACTAAAAGCAGGACTTGCTGCTGATAATTATGATGATGAAATTATAACAGCTTCTTCTACAGGTGCAACCAATAAAACAGTTGCCTGCAATGGATACGTTGACCCTCAAAACCCTTTGATTTATGTCAGCACATCAAGTTTGACAGGTTTTAAATACATCGTTGATAATGGTCCTTCTAATGAACAAAGTTTTAATATTTCCGGAGAATATCTTACCGATAATGTCACTGTTACAGCACCTGCCGAATTTGAAGTGTCGGAAACCTCAGGCAGTGGTTTTACTTCTTCTGTCGAATTGTTGCCTGATGCAGGCACATTAGAGGAAACTACTATCTATGTGCGTTTAAAAGCAGGCTTGGATATTGATGAATACAGCGAAAATATTACAGCAACCTCTGATGATGCTACGGATAAAACAGTAACATGTAACGGACTTGTTATAGCTTCTGAACCCACAAACTATCCTACAGGTTTTACTGCCACTGTTAATTCATATAACCAGATTACAGTTACATGGACGGATGCATCAGGTGGTCAACTACCCGCGGCTTATCTGGTTAAAGCATCGGTTATGCCGGCGGTTTCCGAACCTGCAGATGGCACTCCTGAATCAGATGCCGCCTTAATTAAAATATTTCTCAAGGCACACAACAAGCTGTATTTACAGGTTTGAATGCAGAGACTACCTATAACTTCGCTATTTGGCCCTATACCAACAGCGGAGCGGATATAAATTATAAAACTGGCAGCCAGCCTACTGCACAGGGCACAACTATTGCCGCTCCTGATACTATGGCTAATTTTAAATGTGAATATAATTTGAATTCCGAATCTGGCGCTATTGGTTCGCCTACATTAATAGGCTCAACAACTGTTTCTTATTTTACGGGAGTTACCGGACAAGCCGCTGCTTTTGGTACTGCCGGAGGTAAATATTTTGAGCTAACCATTTCCTCTTCAGGTTATAAAAATCTTTCAGTATCGTGGCAGGCAAGAAGGTCAGCTACAACAGGTGGAAAATGGCAAATAACAACTTCAAGCGATGGTATTAATTTTGGCGCTGTCGAATATGAGGCTGATTTAACTGAATCTTTTACTCCACACAGTATTTCTTTGGGTTCAGCATTTAACGATAAATCAAGTATTAAAATCCGTTTTACTGCTAATTCGGGTTATTCAGGAACTTTGAGAATTGATGATATAATTGTCAGCGGTTATGCAATAACTGATGCAACTTATAACACTATTGCAATTGAAGGTGCAAACAGCGGTTGGAAATCAGCAGAAGTATTTCCAAATGTAACATCCGCCGATAATGCCCACTTTACATGGGATGAAGATTATCTTTATTATGCTGTGGCTGATGCTGAAGCCGATTACAATAATATGGCGACTTACCTTTTTATAAATACCGCACCAGAATATTATGAATATACGACCGATGATGTGTATGGCTGGGGAAATTATTTTAAACTGCCTTTTAAAGCCAACTGGGTGTTTGTGTGGGAAAATAAAACGGGCAATGACTATATGGAAATACGAAGATGGAATTTTGATACACAAACATGGGAGCAAATGGGAGCTGTAAATTCAAATAGTGTTGAATTAACGCCATTCGGTTTGCCCGGCTTATACGTAGAATTTGCTATCGGTATTGATTACAGGGAATGCAGAATTCCTAGGGCAATGCTTGGCGTTACTTCAAGCACTTCTAAAATTAAAGTGGCTTCTGTTACTGAACAACAGTGGGGAAGCTACTGGCGTTATTTCTGTTGGCCTTCGCAAGGCTGGACTGATGGCGCCCGTACAGCTAACCAAACACTAACACATGCCTATGAATACACCCTTGAACAGTACATATATCCTAATCAGGCACAGTACCTTAAAAAGGATATTTTCCTGACCGGTAATACAACCATAAGTTCTAACGAAGAATACAACAATTTTATCGTTGAACCTGATGTTAATCTTACACTGAATAATGGCTACACATTAGATGTAAACGGCGATTTTATTATTAAATCCGGTGCCAGCAGCACTGGCTCGTTTATAGATAATGGCACTCTTAATGTAACAGGAAATGTTAAAGTACAGACTTATCTGGCCGACCAAACCAATACGGGATGGTATCTTTCTTCACCTTTGAGCAGCGCTAAGGGAGATGTGTTTACCGGGAGCTATGCTGTGTATATGTATGATTCTGAAAACGCTTCTTGGGCCCAGATAGGAAGTGGCGATAATCTCGAACCTCTAAGAGGCTATGTTACAAAATATGGAACCGGTAACGGCGCAAATGACAAAACGGTCGAATTTACAGGCGCAGGAAACTCCTTAAATACCGGAACAATAACAAGTTCCACTTTATTCAGAACTGGTTATGGCAGCGGAAACTACGGATGGAACCTCGTGGGTAATCCCTATCCTTCAGCTATCGACTGGGATGCTGCATCGGGTGTGACCAAATCAAACCTAAACAACGCTACATACATTCGTAAAGCTTCAGGCATTGTAGCTTCATACATAAACGGCAGTGGTGTTAACGGCGGAACAAGGTACATCGCTCCTGGGCAGGCTTTCTGGGTTCAGGTTTTTGGAGATATTGACAACCAAACAGGTACAGGCACCCTTTCTTTTGGTAATGCAGCACGTGTTCACATGGATATTAATCTGCTTAAATCTACAAGCGAAGACGGCTTAAGGCTTACTCTTAGCAGAAATGGCCTGAGTGATGAATTGGTTATTCGATTTAAAAATGGGGCTACAGATGTCTTCGACCCCATGTTCGACGCTGTAAAAATGTTTGCCGAAAATAACGATATGCCTCAGATTTATTCTGTTATTAATAACAATGAACAAATTGCAATTAACTCATATCCCGAGTTACAGGCTGACAAATCAGTAGTGGTTGGCATCGAAACGGCTGTTGCGGGCAACTTCACAATTTCGGCAGGCGATTTAAGCGCTTTTGCACCACAGGTTAATATCTTACTCGAAGATACCTACACAAATTCTATTATCGACTTGCGCCAGCAAAACAGCTATTCATTTAACAGTGCCGTTACATCCGACGATAACCGTTTTATTGTACACTTCGTGTTTGGAACAACTTCCGACAACAGCTTAAATAATTCAGGTGTGAGCACATCAAATATATATGCTTTTGATAAAGCGGTGTATATTACCAATATACTTTCTGATAATGCAACGGCTGTTATTTACAATATGCTCGGACAGGAAGTGTTTTCGCAGAAACTGCAGAAATCAGCTCTTAACAGAATAAATGCCAATATCGTTTCAGGGCAGTATATTGTTAAGGTTATTGATAGTAGCAACAGCCTAAGCCAAAAGGTATTTATTAAATAGTTCTTAAAACGATAGCTTTTTCATGGATACCCGCATATCTAAAATTAAAAGTTTAAAAACAAAAATGGTTTCCCGAAAGGAAAACAACGAAGTAGTTTTGATACCTGTGGTTAATGATGTGGCCGACATGAAAGAGATATTTATATTAAATGAAGTTGCTGCGCATATCTGGGAAAATATTGACAATTATAATACCTATGATGATATCATTAATGATGTTGCGAATAATTTTAATGTTGATAAATCTCAGGCCGGCAGCGACATTACAGAATTTTTAAACGAGTTTGAAAATTAATTATCCGAGTTATGAAAAATAAACAGAAGACTTACTCAAAGCCACAGATAAAAAAAATAAAAATTGATAATATCGCGGCTATCCAGATGATGTCGGAAGGAGAAATACCTGACAATCCTCCATGGGTAAAAAATAATGTTGAAACAAATAACCCCTATAAAATACAAAAAGGGTAAAACTTAATGCTTAGTTAATTGGACCGCTTTCACAATTTTTAAATTGTGAAAGCGGTTTTTATTTTAAAATTTAATATCTTTGATATTCTTTGTGTACTTATGAAACTGAAATATCTGCTTATTAAAATTTTCTTTTTGCCCGCCCTTACCATTCTTGTTTCAGGCTGTATAAACTATAAAGATGCCGGAAAACAGAATGTGTCGTACCTTTATAGCAATACGGATATTTTATTGCAACCCGTTTATCAGGTATTTCACACATCTTTGGACTCCTCGGTGCTTTATTTTGAAATTAATACTTCTGAGTTGCTTTATGCAAGAGATGGCCTGATGAATGATTTTATATCACGTTTTTCAATTAAGTATGAATTGCTATCAAACTTTGATTCCAGACAACTTATCGATAGCATGACGTCATTTTTTACCGATACTGTTAAGGAAACAAAACGTATTTTAATTTCCGACAGTATAAATATGAAGGTGTCTTCTGGCCACAACTATGTGTTGCGCCTCACTGCTACCGATTTGAACAGGAATAAATCGTATGTTAGTTTATTAGGTGTTTATAAGGAAAACAAAAGGTCGCATCAGTATTTTAAATTGCATAATGAGAACGGGCAAATCTTATTTGACCGCGTATTGTCATCAAAACAAGGCGTGCGTATTTTTTTTAAAAACGATTCAATACCTGTTTTATATGTAAAATTCTATAAAAATAAATTTCCCATTGCAACACCACCTTTTCATGTACAGTCAGGAAAACAGGTGACAATTTACCCCGACAGTATTTTTACCCTGGCTTTAAACAATAATTCAACACCGCTTTTTACTTTTCCAGATGTGGGAATTTACCGTATAATGGCTGATACAAACTTTAAAGAAAGTTTTTCTGTTTTTCGTTTTTACGACGGCTTTCCTGACATTACCATGCCTGAAGTAATGCTGCATAGTGCAAGATACCTTACAACAAGACAGGAATACGATAATATGGTGTTGATGGCCGATAAAAAACAAGCCATTGACGAGTTTTGGCTTAATATTGCCGGAAATCCCGACAGGGCACGTCAGCTTATTAAAACTTATTACAACAGGGTGAAACTCGCCAATAATTTTTTTACTTCATATCATGAAGGATGGAAAACCGACAGGGGGATGATTTACATTATTTATGGCCCCCCGTCGAATGTGTTTAAAACAACTACAAGCGAAAACTGGATTTATGGCGATGCATCCAATTTCAAATCGCTCAATTTTATGTTCTACAAAGTTGAGAACCCCTTTACCGATAACGACTATATGCTTAGCAAATCGGAAATGTATAGAGATAGCTGGTACTATGCCGTAAGCAACTGGAGGCGCTGATTTATTTTAATACTCTGCGGGCTGCATCTATAACGGTGCCGTCAACCCATTTAATTAAAGCTACGATTTCTTCTCCAAATTCAGGCTTTTCGGGTTTGCCGCATATCTTTTCAGCTTCGTCCTTAAGTTGTTCAATGGTTTTTATCGGAAGCGAAGAGTGCTTTAAAGCATCTATCAAATCAAGTCTTTTAGGATTAATGGCTATACCACGCTCAGTTACAATTACATCAATCAGTTCACCGGGTCCGCAGAGCGAAGTCACCTGGTCAACAATCACAGGAATTCTGTCTCTGAAAAGTGGTACTGGAAGGATTGTACATTTCGAAAACAGGCAATTTTGCCAACCACCGATGCCATGCAATACATAACCGTCGGAATGGGATACCACATTGGCATTGAAATTTAAATCTACTTCGGTGGCACCCAGTATAACAACATCTGTCATTGATGAAAAATTACCTTTGCCGTGATAGTTATAACTGGTAAACGGGCTTGTGTTGATATGGTTAATATTCTCGCGCATCGAACGCACACCGTCAAGGTCAAATGTCTGGCCATCGAGGATATAATCAGTAAGGCCTTCTTCAAGCATCTGTACAAGATATTTGTTGCTGCCTCCTCTAACATAACGTGCTTTTATTTTATTTTGTCTCAGATATTCCGAAAAATAAATACCTATCGAAAGAGCTGTACCTCCGGCACCTGCCTGAAACGAAAAGCCATCTTTAACAATGCCTGCTTCAATACAGAATTGAGCGGTCATTTCAGCAAGCAGTAAACGGTCGGGGCTTTTTGTTATTTCTGTAGTGCCCGACACTATTTTTTCGGGAATCCCAATTTTATCTGTAACAACAGTAAAATCAACATAATTGCCATGAATTTGCCAGGGAATGCAGGGAAAAGGAACCAGATTATCGGTAACCACTATGACCCTGTCGGCATATTGAGAGTCGGCTAATGCAAAACCAAGTAAGCCGCAAGCGGCTGGACCTCTGTCGCCGGTAGCATTGCCAAAAGCATCGGCTGTGGGTGCGGCAATAACAGCAATATCAATTTTGACTTCCCCGTCCTGTACTGCTTGATATCTGCCTCCATGCGACCGGAGTACACCGATGCCCTGCATTTTACCTTCAGAACAGAATTTTCCCAACGCACCGTTCATACTGCCCTCTATTCTGTTTATTGTGCCATCTTCAAGATATTTGGTCATAACTTCCTGACATGGAAAAGATGCTGAGGGAAACCACACGAGGTCTTTGATGCCGAGTTCGTGTGCTATGTCGAAAATCTGAACTGCTAGAAGGTCGCCATTACGGAAATGATGATGCGTGGATATGGTCATGCCATCTTTTATACCGCATCTTATTAATGCCTCTTTAAGGTCTTTTACCAATTTGTTGCCATCGGCAGGATAATCGGCACAACTGTAAATGCGTGGTGCATGTTTAAAACCGGTCGGTTTATATTTGCCAACACCCATGTATGGTATCTGTTTTTGACCATTAGCAATGGTAGGTACTTTGCGCCCTAAAGCGTTTTCGGTTAGTTCAAGTATTTTATTGTTTTTCATAACTTTCCCTCCAGTTTTTGATTAATTTACCCGTATTTATTGCAATTTCTATTGTCCGCTCAGCTCTTTTTACTACTGGCGGGTCAATCATCTTCGAACCCAGCGCCACAACGCCAAGCCCCTTTTCGGTAGCCTCCATAAAAGCATTAACTATCTTCATGGCTTTTTCTATTTCAGCAGCATCGGGGGCGTAGTTTTCGTGTATAACCTTAATTTGTCTGGGATGAATACAACCCATGCCGTCAAACCCCAGCGCTTTCGAACGAAGCACATTCTCTTTAAGGGCTTCCATATCCGAGACATCTGAAAATACCGAATCGATAGCTTGAATACCGGCAGCTTTGGCTGCATTCACTACTGCACACCTGGCATAAAATGATTCTGTCCCCTCCTGCGTTCTTTTGGCTCCTAGGTCGGCTGTGTAATCTTCAAGACCAATGGCTAAAGATGTTACAAATGGCGATGCTTTGGCAATTTCATAGGCATTAATTACACCCAGAGCGCTTTCAATTATAGGCATCAGCCATATAGGTCGGTTAATATTATATTTTGCTTTTATTTTTTCTATGTTTTCATCAAGCAGTTGAATCTGGGCTGCGCTTTCGCATTTGGGCAACAATATCAGATTCACGTTGTTTGGAATGATATACTCCAAATCTTCAAGACCCAGGGGCATTTGATTGATACGTACCATGCGTTCGGCGCCATAGAAATCTACATTGCGAAGCGCATTGCGTACCAAAAAACGGGCTTCGTGCTTTTTGGAAGGTGCTACAGCGTCTTCAAGGTCGAGTATGATACCATCCGGGCTATGAATACCTGCATTAATCATCAGCGATGGAGAATTTCCCGGTAAATAAAGCCGTGAAAAACGCCTGCGCTCTTTTGCAGTTTGGTAATCATTGGTTTCTAACATTGGGAAAAGATAATTCTTTTCTGTATCAGAAATCATTTTTATAGCTGCCTCCAGCCGTGCTGCTATTACAAAAGGCAAAGCCCCCGAGTCTTCTAAAATAAGCTTTGCTTTTTTAATATTATAAAAAGCAAGGATTTCACTGCAAAGTTCTTTAAGGGCTTTGCCATACATTACCATAACCTTACTGCTGATTTCAATCTGGGGCTCTTGGTTAAAGGAATCATCAATTTCAAGTGTTACAAAGCAATCAGAACGAATACCTTTGCCTTTATTCCCTGTCGTGACTATTTTATTCAATTTTACCTCCTTTTATAAATTTTTAAAGAATTTGTGTTATAAAAAAAGGCTACACTTAGTAAGCATAGCCTTTTCAGAATAATTTCTATGAAAATTATTTCCTTCCGCCTTTACCCAGTTGTGGTTCTTTTGGATCGGGTTTCTTTTCAGGAGTTTTACCACCTTTTCCGGGTTTTTTCTTAGCAGCTTCTTCTGCAGCAGCTATAGAATCGTTGATTCTTTTCTGTTCTGCTTCAGCAGCAGCGATAGAATCAAGACGAGCTTGTTCTGCAACAGCAGCTAATGAATCAGCCTGAACTTTTGCAATAGAATCCTGTTTTGCTTTTTCTTGCTGAGCAAGTTCTTCAGCGCTAGGTCCGCAGGAAATAAGAGAAAACATCCCTGCTGCAAATAATAAAAAGAAAAATTTTTTCATGTGATTTTGTTTTTAAGGTTAATTATGGGGCAAAATTAAATAATATTTATTCAATTTAACATTTTTTAAAATTTTTTTTTTAAAAAAAAAGACTGCTCGTGTAAAAAGCAGTCTTTCAATAAGATGAGGGAAATTGTTAGTTCGATTTTCTCCCTTCTTTACCTAAAGCAGGTACCTTTGTTTCATTTACAGGTACTTTTGTTTTGGGTGTTTTACCTTTTGGATTTTTCTTTGCGGCTTCTTCTGCAGCAGCAATTGAATCATTAATTCTTTTTTGTTCTGCTTCAACTTTAGCAATTGAATCAAGACGAGCTTGTTCTGCAACAGCAGCTAAAGAATCAGCCTGAACTTTTGCAATTGAATCTTGTTTTGCTTTTTCAGCTTTTGCAATTTCTTCGGCGCTTGGGCCACAAGATATAAGGGAAAACATCCCTGCTGCAAACAGTAAAAAGAAAATCTTTTTCATGGTGTGTTTTTTTTAGTTTTGTTTTTGGTTAATTGTCTCGCAAAGTTAAAAAAAATTATATTGAAAAAATATTTATTTCCTCATATATTTTTTTTAAATTTGCACCGTTTAATTAAAGTTTAACTAAAATTTAAAAAATTATGAAAAAAAGATTGTGCTCATTATTGGCAATGACCGTAATTGGCGGTATATTGATTACAACTTCATGTGAAGAAGACGATACTGTAGCTCCAGTAGTTACATTAAAGGGTGATGCTGTTATGTCAGTTGATTTTGGAGGTACTTTCACAGATCCAGGTGCAACGGCAACTGATGATAACGACGACGACTTGACTATCGTTACCGAAGGTACTGTAAATGTTAATGCAGCCGGCGAATATACATTAACTTATAAAGCTACCGATGAAGCAGGAAATATTGGAAGCATTACACGTACAGTTTATGTTGTTCACAGAAAAACCAACATGGCCGGTACATACTCAGTATCTGAAAACTGCACAGGCCCCGGTGGTCCATATACCGTTGGCCCTTATTCCGCAAGCATTACTCCCGGTGCAGCAAATAATATGGCTTTGGTTTTCAATAACTTTGGCGATTTTGCTACATCAATTAATGTAAATGGTTCATTAACAGGCAATGCAGGTTTGGCAATTACTATTCCCCAGCAGGTTCCCGGAACAACTATCGAAGGCTCAGGTACTGTTAATGCTGCCGGTACTACTGTTACCATTACTTATACTTCTGCTATTGGTGGCAATACAGATACTTGCCAGGCTACATGGACAAAACAATAATATTGTTTTAAATTTATATAAAAAAGAGATGCAAAATGCATCTCTTTTTTTATTTTTACACCTTCCTGCCACATGAAAATGAAAAGGAATATTCATATAAAATTAATCTTGCTGTTAATTGCTCTTACATTCATTATGTTTATTTCGCGCATCATTTTCTTTTTTTTTAATTACAACTATTTTTCCGATATCGCCTTAAAGGAACTAATTCCTTTGTTTTTTTATGGCATCCGCTTCGACCTCTCGGCAATTTTTACACTGAATCTGCCTGTAATCGTGCTCCTTTTGTTGCCGTTTAAATTTACTTATTCAAAAAAGTATTTCGTTTTTAGCGCGGTTTTCTTTACTGCGATTAATTCTTTAGCTTTGCTTTTCAATACCATCGACTTTGTATATTTCGGTTTCATTAATACACGTACTTCCGCCGAAATTTTCAGATATTTAACCATCAGCTTTGATATAATTTATGTATTGCCGTCTTTTATTTTAGATTTTTGGTTTGTCCCTTTGTTGGTTGCTTTAATGGCCTGGGCTTTCTGGAAACTTTTTAAAACTGTTATCAGGGACATTTCATATTTTGGTATAAATAAAAAGAATGTGCTTTTTAGAACCTTATCTGTTGCGCTTTGGTTAGGAATATCAGTGCTGTTGATAAGAGGAGGTTTACAGTTAAGACCCTTGTCCGTTGCCAGTGCTGCACATTATACCACAGCCAAGTACATTCCTCTCCTTCTTAATACACCTTTTAATATTATCAAAACCTTTAACAAAGACCCTATAATCATAAAAAAATATTTTACTTCCGAAACTGAATTAAAAAAGCATTTTAACCCTGTCGTTTTTAATAAAGAATCGGAATCTTTTAAACCCGATAATGTGGTTATATTCATACTTGAAGGTTTTTCTAAAGAACATATAGGAAGATTAAACCCTGAAATTGAAAAGGGAAATTATAAAGGTTATACACCTTTTTTGGATTCGCTAATAGATTATTCCCTCGTTTTTAATAATGCTTATGCCAATGGTAAACGCACTATTGACGCCCCACCTGCCATACTGTCGTCCATTCCAAACCTGATGAACGAAGCTTTTGTTTTATCGCCTTATGCACAAAACAGCATTAACAGTTTGGCCAGCCTGTTAAAAACGAAAGGCTATGTGTCGTACTTTTTCCATGGCGGTACCAACGGCACCATGGGTTTCGATAATTTTGCAAAACTAGCCGGATTTGATAATTATTTCGGCAGAACTGAATATAACAATGATGCCGATTTCGACGGCAAATGGGGTATCTTTGATGAGCCTTTTCTTCAACGCATGGCACATGAGTTAGATAAGTCGCCCCAACCTTTTCTGGCAACAGTTTTTACTTTGTCGTCTCATCATCCTTATACCATTCCCGAAAAATACAAAATCAAATTCCCTAAAGGTAAATCAGAAATTCACGAAAGTATTGGTTATACCGATTTTGCCCTTAGAGAATTCTTCGAAACAGCATCTCAAATGAACTGGTTTGATAATACATTGTTCATCTTTACAGCCGACCATACCACAGCACCGTTTTATAAAGAATACATGACAAAAACAGGCATCTATGCCGTGCCGATTATTTTTTATAAAAAAAATATGAATCTTATCGGGACTATGACGACTGTTGCCAGTCATTTGGATATCATGCCTACGGTCTTGGATTATCTTAATTTTGATAAACCCTTTAAAGCATTTGGAAAAAGTTTGCTCGATACAGTTGAAAATCATTTTTCTGTAATTTACAGCGATGGCCTCTATTTGTTTGTCAATGAAAAGTTTTGTTTGACTTTTGATGGGAATGAGTGTCTGGCATTGTACCTGCTTAAAGATGATAAAATGCTGAAAAACAACGCGATTAATACTTTCGACAAAAATGAACTTCTGAAAATAGAACAGCTTCTAAAAGCATACATCCAGACCTATCAGCAATGTATGAAATACAATAAAATGATTGTTGAATAAAATATTTATAATTTGAACAAGAAAAAGAAAATATTGTTTATTATTAATCCTATTTCAGGAACAAGAAATAAGAACTCTGTAACCGATTTTATCCATAGCAATGTTAATAAGCAGCAAAATATTGTTGATATAAAAGTTACTGAATATAAAGGACATGCTTCAACTCTGGCAAAAGAAGCCGTCGATAATAGATACGATGCTGTTGTGGCTATAGGAGGAGATGGCTCCATCAATGAAATTGCTTCGGTACTCATTAACACGCCAACTGCATTGGGTATTATTCCTAATGGCTCAGGAAATGGCCTGGCTCATTATCTTAATATTCCATTTAATATTAAAAAAGCTCTTGAGATTATAAATGAATTTAATATGGTTATGATTGATACAGCATCGGTCAACAATATACCATTTATCAGTGTTGCCGGAATCGGTTTTGATGCCCTTGTAGCCAAAGAATTTGCAAAATCAAAGACACGGGGGTTCTTTTCTTACCTGAAAATTATTGTATTTAATTACCTTGTTTATTTCAGAAAGAAATACATATTATATATTAATAATAAAAAAATTAAGCGTAAGGCTATGATGATTTCTCTGGCCAATTCAAACCAGTTTGGATACAACTCAGTTATTGCGCCCGATGCCCGAATAAACGACGGCTATCTCAATGTGTGTATTATTGATAAAGTACCGGTTTTCGAAGCAGGTATCATTTCGTTATTGCTCTTTCTTAAAAAAATCGACATTTCTAAGAGAATTGAAATCTTAAAATGTAAAGAAATAACTGTTTTACAGAATAAAAACAGAGTAGTACATATTGATGGCGACCCTACTTATCTGGGAAAAAAACTCGTGTTTAAAGTAAATCCGGTCTCACTTAAAATTATTGCCCCGAGAAAAACAATAAATCAATTGACAGTAAATCGCGACACCCCGGAATAACCAGAGGTGCGATAAGTGAGTAAATAAATACCCGGCGATAAATGTAAGGTGCCGATATCTATCTTGTCTATAAAAAATTGGGAGGCATTTTCAAATGTTTTTTCTTTTAAAATTTTACCTGTAATATCCATCAAGCTATAACAAATATCCGTATTGCCTTCTTGCAGGGAAATGTTAATGTATAGATAATCAGTGGCAGGATTGGGATAAACTGATATGTGCTGTGTATTCGGTATATAATGAGCAACTGGTGTGGTATACATAAACAGGGAGTCAAAAACTTCCATGCTTATTGCACTCATACGCTTTACTACTTTGCATAATGGAACCCCAATTTGCGAAGCAAGCCATTTATACTCCGTCTCGGTTCTGTTGAGCGTGTACCCTTGCCCGTACTCGCTCGAATAAATGGTGTCTTCGATGTCAACAACAGATTTTATCCTGATAACTGGCACAGAATCATTGCCCATTATTATCAACCCCCAACCATCCACATGATTGTACCTCTTTTTTGTTTCTCCCAAATAGCCATAGGCCTGTATGTTTATTGAAAACCCCGACTCTGAAGTATCTTTACTGCCGTAGGTAATTGGAAATTTGTACCATACATCGGGATGCGTGTATTTAACCGGAATCGGGATGTCATTAATCTTTGCGCCAAAACCAACCTGGGAAAAATTTTCGGTAGATTCCTTATAGAAATAATATACGTCTTTTATCTCAAGACCCGGGGCCGGAATACTCATTGCACTGGGACTTGAAATAGTAGCTTTACGGGCCGAATCCATATTGTTGCTGAAATAAATATAATAAACCAGAGGTGTTGACGATACTTTAATAAATGTGTCCTGCCTGCTCGAATTAAAACTGATATCGGAAATGTCCCATTTAAAATTTGCTCCCGTATCCTCATAATCGAACGACGTCCCGATGCTGTTTTTAAGAGATAAACGGTATATCTCATTATAATTTGGCATATCGGTGTTTGTAATAACTACTTGCGAATATATTTCAAAAGAAGAAATACTAAAAAATAAGACGGCTAATATAATGTATAGTGCCGTTTTCATAATTATATATATTTTTTATTAAAGTAAAAGTAGTAAAAAACAACCACTTATAACAGGATATTTTTTTAAGAAAAAAAATAAATAAAAAATTTTTTAAAATAAAGTTTGTGAAATAAAAAAAAGTATTACCTTTGCAGTCCCAAAATGTACAAAAAGTACGAAAAAAGGGAACTCGTTCTTTGAAAGAATAGAAGGAAGCCAAGAAGTAATAAATATCCCCGTATAATTTTAATTATAACGGAAAGGAGCCAAAATCGAGGACATAAAAAAGACAATT
>JAKIYU010000288.1 GCA_022708385.1 Bacteroidota bacterium
CAATCCCGACATGATAAAGCGGCTTAAGGAATTAACACCGAAGAATTCTGAAAATGCAACATGGGACGCTTTAAAAGACATTAATATTAATTGAAAATTAAACTTAAAATAACGTATTATGCCAAATCCTAAAAGACGGTTTTCGAAAACCAGAACAAAGAAAAAAAGAACACATTATAAAGCTACTGTACCTCAGATAGCCGTATGTTCCAATTGTGGCACACCTGTTCGTTATCACAGGGTTTGTGATGCCTGTGGTTATTACAGGGGTAAAGAAGCCATACAAAAGGCACAAACTGTATAAAGGTTCACGGATATTTTCTTAACGCACCCCAGATGAAGTTAGGTATTGATATAATGGGTGGTGATTTTGCGCCTGTCGCAACAATAGAAGGTGTCATATCTGCTTATGGTGATTTACCGGCTGATGTGACACTTGTGCTTTTTGGAGATGAAAGTGTTATAAAAACCCATCTTGCGCAATACAATTTTCCCATTTCAAACATCGAAATAGTACATTGTCCCGATGCTATTGGCATGGGCGAAAAACCCACGCGGGCTCTGTCGCTCAAGCCTGAATCCAGTATTGCTAAGGGATTCAGCATGCTTGCCGGCAAAGAGATTGACGCTTTTGCCAGCGCTGGAAACACAGGAGCCATGCTTGCCGGTGCCGTTCTTAACCTGGGAACTGTAGCCGGTGTTATGCGTCCCTGTATCACAACCATTTTGCCTAAGGTAAACGGCAGTCTCGGTGTTATGCTCGATGTGGGCACAAACCCCGATTGTAAACCCGAGGTGCTAAAACAATTTGCCATTATTGGCGCTTTGTATGCAAAACATATTCTCCATATCGAAGACCCACGGGTGGCTTTACTAAATATTGGTGAAGAAGACGAAAAAGGTAACCTCCTTACCCTCTCTGCGTTTGGTTTAATAAAAGAAACACCCGAAATTAATTTCGTTGGAAATGTTGAAGGGCATCATCTTTTTGATGATAAAGCCGATGTTATTGTTTGCGATGGCTTTACAGGCAATATTGTTCTTAAAACCTGCGAAGCCTTTTACATGCTTACCCGTAAAAAAGGATTCAAAGACCCTTATTTCGACCGTTTTAATTACGAAAATTATGGGGGTACCCCTGTATTGGGCATAAATGCCTCTGTTATTATCGGGCATGGTATATCCAATGCCAAAGCCATTAAAAACATGATATTGCTTACATATAAAGTTCAGAAAGCCCATATTTCGGAAAAAATAAAGACAGCATTATCGGAAATTATTGAACATTAAAATTAATTTAAATGCAAAAAATCAGAGCAGCTATAACCGCCGTAAACACGTATGTTCCTGATTATATCCTGACCAATAAGGAGCTGGAAACTATAGTGGATACAACCGAAGAATGGATAATGACACGCGTAGGCATCAGGGAAAGACACATACTAAAGGGTGAAGGCCTCGGCACATCGGATATGGCAGCCCCTGCCGTAAGAGGATTACTTGAAAAAAGAGGCATAACTCCCGATGAAGTTGACCTGCTTATCTGTGCCACCGTTACTCCTGATATGCTTTTTCCTGCAACTGCTAATATTATAAGCGACAAGGTGGGCATAAAGAACGCTTTCAGCTTCGACCTAAACGCAGCCTGTTCCGGCTTTATCTATGCACTTATTACAGCATCTAAATATATAGAATCAGGCCTTTATAAAAAGGTTGTTGTGGTAGGCGCCGATAAAATGTCGTCTATTACAGACTTTACCGACAGGGCTACCTGTGTTATTTTTGGCGACGCTGCTGGTGCTGTTCTTCTTGAACCTGCCACAGACGGTAATGGCATAATAGATGCCATTTTAAAAACAGATGGTTGCGGAAGGATTCATCTGCATCAAAAAGCAGGTGGCTCCTGCAAACCTCCCACCCATGCTACTATTGATGCCCGAGAACATTATATTTACCAGGAAGGACAACCGGTTTTTAAAGCAGCTGTTCAAAACATGGCCGACACTGCTGTCGAAATAATGAAGCGCAATGACCTTAACAATCAGAATATTGCATGGCTCATTCCTCATCAAGCCAACATGCGCATTATCGACGCCACAGCCAAACGCATGGAACTCCCCAAAGAAAAGGTAACTATCAATATCGACCGCTACGGCAACACCACCAATGCCACTATACCCCTGTGCATGCACGAGTGGGAAAAACAGTTTAAAAAAGGCGACAACATTATACTGGCAGCTTTCGGAGGCGGGTTTACCTGGGGCACTATCTATTTGAAGTGGGCGTATTAAATTACGTACTTAAAATTTAATACTTTTTACTCTCTTTATTAAAGGGTTTTTATACTCTTTATCGGATATAGCATAATTCCAGATACTGAAAATGAATTGGGTATGGCATACCTTGTATGGCGCATACGTTCGTTTTTTACAGAATTCGTAATGGTTAATTCGGATTAAAGCCGGCTTACGACCTGGCAAAAGTATTTGATGTGGCCATTGAAGAACTGTTTATCTTCGGGGCATAGAAGGCATATTGATACAGCCCTATTTCAGCACTTTTTCGATATTGTAGGTGGGCTTGTTATAGGTTACATCGAACAAACGGCGTATATATTCCCCGATAATACCAAAACAGAACAGCAATATGCCGGTTGAAAAGAATATAGCCGTTATGAGAGCTGTAAAACCAAGCTCTGCCCCAAAGAAAATCTTGCGGTAGATAAAGTATAGGCCTATTATAAAAGATATAAGCGAAGAAAAGAAACCAAGATAAGTCATAAGGCGTAACGGTAGAATTGTGTAATTGACAATATAATTCAAGCTCATAAAAACAAGTCCGAAAAACGAATAACCCGATTTGCCGTAGGGACGTGGATAATGCTCTACTTCCGTTGTGGCAATTCTGTGGGTGTACCAGTTAATGATTTCGTCAATATACAGGTGCTTAATGTTGTGCGCGGCTACTTTAAGGGCTATGCCGGATTTAATAAGTTTAAAAGAGGAGCCTTTTGAAATGGTTTGGGCATATTTTTTAAAAATGGCTTCAAACAGGCGGCTGCCCCAGTTACGAATGAGTGAATGTTTTTTTTGCGGATAGATGCCATAAATAACATCAGCCCCTGTTTCTGATTGCTTTTTAATGAGTTTCTCAATTTCTATGGGCCTGATCTGCAGGTCATCGTCGATAGTAATTATAAACATTCCTTCTGTATGCAAAATACCGCAGGAGGTGG
>JAKIYU010000289.1 GCA_022708385.1 Bacteroidota bacterium
ACGAAAGCAGGTCTTCATGAATTCTGAAGGGTAAACGGGCGTTAACAAAATGGTTCATTATTTCCTGGTCGCTCAGGTTTGACAAAGCAATATGATACAAATTATTCGATTCCATAAATTCATCAAAAACATCAGTACTTAGAACCACGGTTTTTGGAATGGTAATAATTGTATTTTCATACTTATTGTACAACTTATTTTCTTTAATCAAGGTGTTAATAAATGCCAAACCTCTGGCCTTACCGCCAATGGAACCTTCGCCTATTCTTGAAAAAAGGATGTACTTGTTGAATTTATGTTTTTCGAATTTTCCTATAACGCCTCTGCCTCTAAGAGTTCTGTAATGTTCAATGGCATCGAAAAGAAACTCCCTGACCTCAGCGAGTGTATTGAAATGATCATAGGTAACAGGCTTAAAAAGCTCAGCTAAAGGGAAAAGCGCTCTAGCTGTAAGCCACTTGGAAAAGTCATTTCTTTTAATGTGGTATTCGAGCGATTCGTCGGGTATAGTGAAAATCTTGTTCTGAAGTGAATGCAAGTCGGAAGCCCTGGTAATTTCCTGCGTACTGCCTGGCATGCGAAAAATAAAATCACCAAAACAAAAATATTCCATAATAAAATGCTTCAAATCCTGTAATAAGGTCTTCGAATGTTTGTTAATGAAACCGACATTCATCTTTTTGGCTATGGCATCGTGTTCCTTGTCCGATGACTGAAGTAATATGGTAATTCTATCATCATCTTTTTTTATTTCTTCACATAGTTTAATCCCTGCCAGAGGGTCTAGTTCTCCGTCTTTCTTATAGCTGATGTCGGAAATAACACCTAAAAGATTGTTCTTATATTTTTGGTATAAACTGTAAGCCGTTTCGTAATTGGTGGCGAGAATAATTTTTGGCCGGCCTCGCATACGCAGCATCATCTGATGTTCGTTTAAAGCCTCTGTCATGAGTTCTTTCGACTGCCTGAAAAGTATTTTGTATATAATGGGCAGATAACTTGAATAAAAACGAATGTTGTCTTCTACCAAAATTATTGCCTGTGCGCCAACCTGTTCGATATCATGTTCGGCATTCATTTTATCTTCAATGAGTTTTATGATGGCCAGTAAAATGTCGGCATGTCCGAGCCACGAGAATACATAGTCGATAGCACTAAGGTCTTCTTTGTGCAGCCGCATTTGTACCTCTCTCGAAAATGGCGTAAGGACAACAATAGGCTTTTGAGGGAAATTTTTTTTGATTTTACGCGATAATTCAAAAGGGTCGATATTACCTGCGCTAAGCATGGTTATTATAAGGTCAATTTGTTGTTCTTTAAGTATTTTGGAAGCTTCCTGCCATGTTGAAGCCTGAATAAATACCGGTGGATAGCGAAGGTTAAGTGAAACATATTCATTAAATATCTGTTCGTCAATCCTGCCGTCTTCCTCGAGCATAAAAAAATCATATTTGCTGCAAATAACCAGTACATTGCGGATACGTTTCTGCATTAAAAGTTTAAAAGCCGTTTCAGTAAATTCTAAATGATTTATTTCATCAAATTGATTCATAAGAAAAAAATTATCAGATTAATATTGCAGCTATTCTTTTTTTCCCATCCATAAGAATATCAAAAGGTTTATCAAGTTTAATGTGTTTAAAATACCTGGTTTCGTTTTCTACTGGCAGGTGTTTAATTAAATTCCAGTTGATATAATCTGTAGGGCTGGTATGTAATATTGTAAAATAACCGATGTTCATGGATGTGACGTTGTGAAAGAAATGTGAACCTAAAGAGCCATCGAGGGGATAGTCTTCCATGCTGGTTTCAACAATCACTTGTGCGTTTGAAATCTGGGGCCAGTTTACAGGAATACCTATAAACCTGTCTCTGGTTCCCCAACGCCCCGGGCCAACGAGCAGATACTTTTTACCTGATGCAATCATCTTCGAGTTAATTTTGTCAATCTCGGCTGCCATTTCAAGGGTTTTTGTTTTGTCGAAAGTTTCTTTTTTTACAAATACTATATCGCTTATATTATTATTGCGGCCGTTGCCCATGCCCTTTTCGGTATAAAGAAAAATTTTTTCTTTATTGAGCTTTGCTGGTTCAATTTCGTAATCTTTGGCTTGCCCTATAAGGGGTTTTATTTGTAGAAGATAAAACGAAGCCCTGTAATTACTGTCGAAATTAAGGTCAACGGCAAATTCGATTTCTACGGGTGAGCCCATGGCTTCTTTAACGACATCCAGAACAATTTGTATGGTTTTCGCGAGAGGAATGTATTCGTATTTTAGAATGTTTGCAAAATTTATAATACGTGGACCCTGCAGTGTCAGACCCGGGACTATTCTGTCGTTGTTGGGGTCATAAACTGATGCACAGTGCTTTAAAGTACCATGTTTCTCAGCTTCGTAAATATCGAGTGTAACCAACCCCGCATCTTCACCTTCAAGCAGGTTGATGTCATTTTTGCGCATATCAACAGCATAAAAATGCACCTGTGAGTTCTTAAGCTGGTCGTGCGGGGAATTAATTTCTAGTTCGGGATATTTGGGCGAAAAACGGTATGTTTTTTCCCCTTCTACCACATATTTCCCTAATCCTGTTGCAATGACAGCAAATCCTTCTTCGGGTTTCATGTGCGAAAAAGGATAGAAATTGTACGACTGCGCCACACCGCTTATATGAGGATAATAGGATTGCTCAAACTGGTTCCCTACAACCTCCTGAATAATTACAGCCATTTTTTCTTCTTCAATCTTATAATTAACAGCTTGAAAATAGCCGCGAGCCACAGGAGAAAAAATGGAAGCAAAAACTAGTTTTATAGCATCAGACAGTTGTTTTAGCCGTATTTCAAAATCGGGGTGGTTATTGGGTAAAAGATAGGGTTGCATCAGTGAATCCTCAAAGAGACTCGACGACCTTATGGCAAGCGGTTTTTCAATAATTTTAAGATATCTTCTCAGTTTGCGCATTAGCGAAACAGATAAGGTGGCCTCCAAGAATAACTGTTTCACTTTCTGATAATTGGGTTCGTGATACACCTGCTCATGCAGGTTGTTGCTTTCCATGAAGTTTTCAAATTCGTCGGTACCTATTATAGATGTGCGTGGGGTACGTATTTTAATATTGGGTAAGATTTCAGAGAAATTGAAATTGTGTATAAGTGTGCTGATAAACGACAAACCTCTGCCTTTCCCCCCTAAAG
>JAKIYU010000034.1 GCA_022708385.1 Bacteroidota bacterium
CGCCATCCCATTTCAATAATGCGGAAACGGATAATCGACATCTTTTCCCGCATAGGCTTTACTGTATCCGACGGGCCTGAGATTGAGGACGACTGGCACAATTTCACGGCGCTGAACTTTCCCGAAGAGCACCCCGCGCGTGACATGCAGGATACATTCTTTATTGAACAACACCCCGACATTGCCCTGCGCACTCACACCTCGTCGGTACAGGTCAGGGTAATGGAAAAGATGAAGCCACCTATCCGAACTGTTTCACCGGGCAGGGTGTTCCGCAATGAAGCCATCTCGGCCCGCGCCCACTGCATTTTTCACCAGATTGAAGGCCTGTATATTGACAAAGATGTGTCGTTTGCCGACCTTAAACAAACACTACTGTACTTTGCCCGCGAAATGTTCGGCGAAGACACCAAAATTCGCTTACGCCCATCCTTTTTTCCTTTTACAGAGCCCTCGGCCGAAATGGATATTTCTTGCAACCTATGCAAAGGCAAAGGTTGTAATATCTGCAAATACACCGGCTGGGTAGAAATATTGGGGTGCGGTATGGTGGACCCTAATGTACTGGATAATTGCGGTATCGACAGTAAGGCGTACTCCGGTTATGCCTTCGGCATGGGCATTGAACGCATGACCATGCTCAAATACCAGATTAAAGACCTCCGGTTGTTTTTCGAAAATGATGTGAACTTCCTGAAACAATTTGAATCCATCATTTAAAAAGAAAAAAAATTAATTTATTGGTCTTATATTACCAATGATTTTCTAATTTTGCAAGCGCAAAACGTAATTACATTCTCTCCGTAGCTCAGCTGGTAGAGCAATTGACTCTTAATCAATGGGTCGTGGGTTCGAATCCCGCCGGGGAGACACAAACAGATTTGAGTGTGGTGTATGAGCATTGAGGTTTGTTAGGGAAAACAGGATAAGCAACACAGGGAAGTTTTATTTTTACAACACTTTTTAGTTTAAAAAAGCAAACAACCATAAAGGGCTTTTGTTATTAATTGTTACCATAATAAAATCACCCAGTTATTGTTTGTTGAACTATACAAATAATAACAAATTGAAATATGAACCTAACTTGAGACCTAACAGATTGTAATATTCACACAATCTGCATGTTACAAATTTTGCTTTCATTATTCGGGTAACACAATATTTTTTCTGTAAAAAGGCAAAGGATTATAATTAGTAGCTGGATAAATTTCTTGAACATTTGCCGATGGCACACTGCACACCCCCACTCGCCAATTCTTCAAAATAAAAAAAAGTTGCCCGGCTTAGTTTTGTGAGCAGATAAGTGCGATGGTTAACTTCGTCGGGCTATAAATGTTAGTTTTCAAACTAACAAAATGCTTATATTTGTAAAAACAAAAAATACCCAAAGCATATTAAATTGACTGGTTATGATATTTTTTGCTATAACAAATTACGACGAAGTCTGCCCGCTCACAACAGCCACCACACAAGACTTCGCCGAGCGGGGACAAATTTGAGTTTGAAGTTCAAAGTTCGCACTTCGCTCACTTCGGCTACGCTCAGTGTAAAAGTCTGAAGTTTGAAGTTTGAAGTTCGAAGTTTAGGGTGTGAGTACAGAGGTTTGTTGTGTGAGGAAAACAGAATAAACGCCACCGGGGAGTTTTAATTTTACCACGCTTTTAATATAAAAAACCAAACAACCATAAAGGGATTTTGTTTTGGTATCCCAATTCAATATCATCTGAAACGATACAGGCATTTGTAATGTTTTTTATCTGCTTGTTTGTTTTGTTTTTTCCCCCTATTTCAAAAGTGTATTTTTTATCAATAATAAAATCTCCCTGTGAAGTATATTCTATCTTATGGCTATTCTTTAGCTGGTTAACAAAAAATGTTTCCCTCAAATTGCCTGTCTCTGCTTTATCTTCCTTAAAAGCATACATTAAATTCGTGTTTTCCAGAAAAACCTTGTCAGGCTTCTGAAGAATATTCAACCCTGTTGCATTTTTATATATCGAATTAATCAAACAGGCTTCGTTCATGTAGTATAAGTAACTTAACAGAGTTTGCCTGTTTATCCCTATGCGTTCGCTCAGTTTTGAAACATTCGGTATAAACGGGGCTGATTGTGAAATGATATAAAGAAGTTGTTTGATTTTTGTTATATAGGCAACATCCACACTACGAAGAAGAGGCAATTCAATTTCAATTATCATGTTAACCACTTCTTCCAAGCGATTTACATACAAATCATCTGTTTCTTTAAAAAAAGGATAATAACCTGTTTTAAGATAAGAAGAAAAATATTGAAGGGGTTTTATTTGAGAAACTATCTCTTCTGAAATTTGAAGATGATTGTTTATAATCTCATCAAGAGTGAGTTTTCGAAATTGTATTCTCAGTTTTATACCAAGATACTCTCTGTATGATAATCCTTGCATATAATAGCTTATTGCCCTGCGGCTTAAGTCAGCTCTGGCATTAAGGATCTCGAGCATAGAAGACCCCGTGAAAACTATTTTTAATTCTGAGTAATCATCATAGATATTTTTAATCTCCTGCGCCCAAAGAGGATACTTATGCACTTCATCTATAAAAATCTGCATGCCTCCCTGTTTAACAAATGTATCAACTAAGTCTGATAATTTATTTTCGCTGAACCAGATATCATCAAGACTTACATAAAGAATTGTGCCTGTGTCAGCAGATAAAAATTGTTTTATATATTGCAGCATCAATGTGGTTTTTCCTACTCCTCTTGCACCCCTGATGCCAATCAAGCGGCTTTTCCAGTTTATTTCATCTTTTATGCCTCTTACAAATTTTAAATTTGTTTCAAATATTTTTCTTCGGGATTTCTCAAATACTTTTTCCATGTTTTATTAATTATTGTTCTGCAAATATACTAATTTTGTTTGCTCTAACAAACAATTATTATTAATTTTTGTTTACCACAACAAACAATATTATCCTATTTTTGTTTATTGGACTATACAAATAAGATGCTTTCAGGAACAGATATTAGATTCTGATTTTAAACAATCAATATGCATAACGCGGCATTTCCCGGATCGTCGATAACCAAAATAAATATTTGAGTGCCCGGCTTAGTTTTGTGGGCAGATAAGTGCGATGGCTAACTTCGTCGGGCTATAAATGTTAGTTTTCAAACTAACAAAATACTTATATTTGTAAAAATCAAAAAAAGATGACTACGGGTTATCAAATTAAAGAACAAAGCGGATTGCATTACCTTACATTTCAGGTTGTAGATTGGATTGATATTTTTACAAGGCCAATTTACAAGGAAATTATTATTGACAGGTTTAAAATATTGCCAGCAAAAGAAAGAGCTACAAGTATTTGGATTTGTTATTATGTCGAACCATATACATTTAATTGCTAATAGTACAACAGGAAATTTAAGCGATACAGTCAGAGATTTTAAAAAATTTACATCAGTCAGAATAATAAAAGAGATTATCAATAACCCACAAGAGAGCCGTAAAGAATGGATGTTGAACATTTTTTCATTTAACGCAAAAAAACACAGCAGAAATGAGAAATTTCAATTCTGGACACATGAGAACCACGCCGTTTTTTTATATTCACCAAAATTCACACAAGAAAAATTGGATTATTTACATAATAATCCCGTAAGAGCAGGAATAGTGCAATACCCAGAACAATACTTATATTCAAATGCAAGAAATTATGCAGAGATGGACAGTATTTTAGATGTTGAAAAATTAAATAGAATACTTAAAACGTATTAAATTGACTGGTTATGTTATTTGTTGCTATTACAAATTACGACGAAGTCTGCCCGCTCACAACAGCCACCACACAAGACTTCGCCGAGCGGGGGTGGAAACAAGAATTGTGAAACAACCTGTATTGGGATAAGGCTTAGTAAAGTGAGAAAGCTTGAGGGAGTTTTCTTTAAACTTTGTCAGTTTCTTTAATTCTGTTTTCAAGAAAAATAGTTTTTTTTCTTGTTTTAAATAATAATGTTTTGTATAATTGTTTTTTTTAGTTTTAAAATTATACTTGTTTAATAATTAATATATTTATAATATTATATGTTTATGAAAAATTCAAGATTTATCTTATCATTTCTTTTGGTTATTTTAATCCATTTAGTTTACAGTCAAAACCAGCAGAATAAGAATTTTTTCTGGTTCTACCTGGAGCAAAATGGCGACAGTCTGACTTTTGACATGAAAAGCAATGACAGCGTACCCCTTTTATTACACTGGAACGAAGCGCCTGTTACATCATGCCCCCTAAGCGATACAACAGCGGCAGCAATCAATTTTAATCCGGCCATAGCAATGAACGACAGTTCCCTGAATCAGTTGAAGATACCCATGAAGTTAAAGGGGAAAAATGCCAAAACCATGCTGGTGGTGTACCAGGTTTTGGACAGCCTGGATAAAAACGCCATCTGGACATATAAGCTAAATCCTGAGAAGTATGTAGGGCTCAGTTCACAGGAACTTATCACCATGAACAAGAAGTATATTTATAATGATTCAAACAGCCTCAAGCCATTTATCAATACCATTATCTTTAATATCAATGAACAGGCATCAGACAGCAACACCTGTCTGCTTCTGGGTAAAAGTGACAGCCTGAATTTCAATGGATTTTTTGCCGAAGCTTTATTATTTGACAAGCATTTAAAAGGCAATGAGCTAATACGATGGCAAACTTATCTGGCCATCAAATACGGTATTAAGTTGCAGGAGATTAATTATTTGAACAGCAACGATACCATTATCTGGGAATATAACCCTGACTTTAACGGCGCTATTGCCGGAATCGGAAGGGACAGTGTGTATGGCTTAAACCAGAAACAAAGCCGCTCAATGAGTGAGGATGACCTGATAACAATAGGAGCCCAAAGCATTGACACCACTAATGCGGCCAATCCCTATACCCTTGAAAATTTTCAGAGCATTGTATGGGCCCATAACGGACTGGGCGCAGAATTGGAATATGACACAACAAATACAAGAACCGAAAACACCGATTACATGTATTACAGCTTGTTGCAAAGGAAGTGGCTGCTCAGGACAACCGGCACCAGCACATCAGCCATACCCACACAGTTACAGTTCGATGGCGCTGCCTTGCATGTGGCGCCAGGCGATGAGTTTTACCTTCTTGTTGACCCCAGCGCCACAGGAGATTTTACACCCGCAAACGCCCTCTTGATAGAACCCGACAGCATTACCCCCAATGGAATGGTGTATTTCAACAAACTGCTATGGGATACAGACAAGTCTGGAAAAGATATGTTTACATTTTCATTTATAAAAATATTCACCAGTGAAACAAGGAATGCTGAAATTTCATCAGGCAGTACAAACCAAACAGCACAAGATAATACAGAAGGCAAAACAAAAGAAAGCACTACAGGTGGCATGTCGTACAGCCTGTACCCCAATCCCACAGCAGGGGCATACACGCTTGAAGTGATTTCGGATACGGAAACGAGCTTCAATGTGAGACTGCTTGATGTCAGTGGCCGTGTTGTAAAAATAACTGAGAAGCCAGGCGCAAAACAGTTGTCGATGAGAGATGAGTTGCCCGGCAAAGGCATATATTTTCTTGAAGTACGCACAGATAAGGAGCTGAAAGTATTTAAAGTGGTCATGAAGTAACAATAAGACCCCAAAGAGAATTTTTTGTTTTACAATACAATACAACCCCATTTATGAAAAGAAGTTTATATATCTTAACAGGCCTTTCAGTGCTTGCTGTTGTTTTTTATTCATTCATTTCAGGCAGCAGCATGACAACCCGGAAACATTTCAGAAAATCAGCCCCTGGTGTTGAAGTCAGTAATACTGAAATAACAAAGGAAAATTCTGTTGAAAGCATAGCCGGCCTCACAACACCACCGGCAGGCACCGCTTCAAATGCCAATACATTTATTGGCAGCCTTTTGTACCGGGGTACAGGCAGTTATGTGTACACATTTCAAATTGACAAAGCGCCCGAAAGCAATAAGAGTGTTTACCTGACTTATGAATACATTGGTTTTGAAGACCCGCACAGTATATGCCGTAGCATAAACGACAACAAGGCTGTGGGGGGATACCTTTTCAAAAAAGATACTGTATGGAAAAAGTACACTGAGCGCATACCCTCTGAGAGCCTGAAACAGGGCGATAATATAGTGCGCTTTTCCTTACCTGAGGACGTGGAAATGCCCTACAATGTCAGAAACATACAAATACAATTAAATGATAATGAAGACAGCAAAACGGGCAGGGTCTTGTGTGTCAATCAGCCGCAAACAACGTATTATTGCCACAAGTTCGGCTACTTGAACGGTTTTGTAGGTGGCCCCGGCAGCGATGATGCTGTTGTAAGAGTAAACGGAGAGAAAGTCCACCGGTACAGTGCAGAATTTGAAAAGATGTGCTCCAAACCCGACAACGGAACGGTGTCATGGGATGCACGTATTGAAGCTGAATTCCCAGACGGGGAAGTGTTAAGCACCACCATTAATTTTGACAAACCCATAGAGCCTGACTACCTTATAGAAGACAACCCTGAGCATTTTTATGCAGCAAAACCTTTTAAGGCGAGCCAAGCATTCAGCCTGAGTCTTGAAGGCGCTTCCATACAAGCGGGTGAAAATGCTTTGCAGCAAGATGCTCAGATTTCTATAACATCACTGAGGCAAGTGGACTTCCCGATGCCTGCCTCCGGCATGGTGAATGTTACCGGTGGCGCCTCAGGTTACAGGTTTCTACCTCATGGCACAACGTTTTCAGAAGGCGTAAAAATAGCCATTGCTTATGATGAAACATTAATACCCAAAGGCTATTCACCTAAGGATATTGTGACTTATTACTTCGATGAAGAAAAAGGCCGTTGGGTGACTTTGCAAAGAGATACAGTGGATTTGGCAAGTTGCACGATAATATCAGAAACAAACCATTTTACGGATTTTATAAATGCTATTATTAAAATACCTGAATCGCCCGATGTAAACGCATACACACCAACAAGTATCAAAGAATTGCAGGCAGCCAATCCCCTCGAAGGGTTTAACCTAATGCAGCCCCCCACTGCCAATAACATGGGTTCGGCAAATCTGAATTATCCATTGATAATACCAGCAGGACGTCAGGGAATGCAGCCCCAGTTAAATGTTTCATACAACAGCCAGGGTGGCAATGGCTGGATGGGACTTGGATGGGATATTTCATTTCCCTCAATTTCTGTTGAAACCCGCTGGGGAGTGCCGACTTACAGCCAGACTTTAGAAACAGAATCTTACCTCATGAATGGGGAACAATTACTGCCATTGACCTACCGGCAGGCCTTTGAAAACAGGGCAAGCAATAAACGTTTTTATCCAAGGGTCGAAGGCAGCTTTAACCGGATAATCCGTTATGGCTCAAGCCCGCAAAACTACTATTGGGAAGTAACTGATAAAAGTGGTGTAAAGTATTATTATGGCAAACAGTTCGGTAGCAGTGCCCTTGACACAAATAGTGTTTTGAGAGATGATGCCGGTAATATTGCATGGTGGGCTTTGACAGAAACGGTGGATTTACAGGGTAATAATGTGCGGTATTATTATAACATTGTTCAGGATGCAGGTGTGAGCGGAAGCTCCTATATGGGCAGACAGATATACATTGATACCATCAGATACACCGGTTATAATAACACGGCAGGCAAATACATGCTGATATTTAATCTTGAAGATAAAGTAAACAAATACAAGCGCAGCGATGTAACTATAAGCGGGCGGTATGGATTTAAACAGGTTACGGCAGATTTACTTAAAAATATTGATGTGTATTATGACACCATATTATTGAAACGTTATTATTTTGGGTATGATATTTCAGGTGCATTTAATAAAACTTTGCTGACCTGTTTTGGAGAAATGAATGTCAGAACAGCAGCAGGCGGAATAGATACGACCTGGGCACCACACAGATGGGTATGTAACAATATTTGTGACAATGAAAATGCAGGTATTTTTATGTTACAAAGTCTTCGGTATCATGGTGGGGGGAGTTTTTCCGATGAATTTGAAATAGAAGCCTATAATGACACAGTTGAAGGCACTACATTTTCAGGCGTTAACGAAGATGTCACACCGTTAGGAGGTTCAGCAACCAGCAGTAAAAGCGGTGGGGCAGCTTTAACTGTGGGTACAGGTTTTAATGTGGCTTTCAAGTCGCTGAGCATTGGTGGCAATTTTAACTGGAATGCCGATAACAGCGATGGACTGCTCACTCTGATAGATATTGACGGCGATGGCTTGCCAGACAAAGTGTATAAAGCTGTTGATGGGGGATTGAAATACAGAAGGCAGTTGTACAATACATCTACAGAAGAATACTACTTTGAAAGTACGCCGAGAAATATAACCGGCATTAATACATTTCTGCAAACCTCCGGGCGCAACTTTTCTTTCGGAGGTGAATTGTCGCTGGGGATAGGTGCCGCAGGTGTAAATGCAGGTAATGAAACCAGCAAAAACACTTCTGTAACGAAAACCTATTTTTCAGATGTGAATAGTGACGGGCTGACCGATATTGTCAGCAATGGGCAGGTGTATTACAACAGAGGCGAAGGGGCGTTTTCTCCGGCTCAGAACGATACCGTTTATTTTGCCGATACCTGCCAGTATATTGTAAAAACAGGCACAATCAACGACAGCGTATTTATTGTAACTGAAACCGAGCCCAATTTTTCCAACTGGGAACTTACTTTAAACCATGATGCTGTTAGGGTTTGGAGAGTACCTTATACCGGAACGGTAGTTATTAGTGCACCCATACAGTTAATTGAAGACACGACAGTTGCCAGGGCAGCCTCAAATAATGTAAACGGAGTTTGGTATTTTATTCAGCATAATAATGATAATGAAGTGTCTGATTCCATTGGCCCTGATGATTATACGTTGAAAAACACGCAGCAACTGCAACTTTCGGTGACCAAGGACGATATGATTTACTTTCGCTTGCATTCAAGAAATAACAGGTCGTTCGATAAGGTCAACTGGGACCCGCAGATAAAGTATCTCAACCAGGACACTACGGCTCTTGATGCCGACAGTAAAAAGATTTACAAGTATAAAGCGTCAGAAGACTTTTTGCTGAGCGCACCCCAAACCTATATCATGCCCTTTAGCGGCACAGTGCATTTTTCGGGCAATTATTCTATGCCTGCCATGAGTGATAATTTAACATTAACCTTAAAGAAAAACTCAAGTAACTTATTTGTAAGGAATTATACCAATGCCACTGCGGTAAATTCAAACCTCGACACCACATTTTCGGTTACGGCATTAGATACTATAAGCCTTTTAGTAACAGCCCCTTCAAATGTACAGTGGTCGGCTATTGATTTCAGACCCAGCCTGCACTACGATACCATTACAAGTTCTTCTATTCCGGCCCTGGATATTCTTGGAAATAAAACTGTGGAATACTATCCTGTGGTTCAGTATTCAGTATTTCCTGATCCGAGATTTCCATCATCTGCTTCAAATATAGGAAGCAATACAGTTTTTTACCCTTATTTAACTGTCACCGGCACGCCAACAGGTAACGCGACGCTGAGTGTTAAAAAAAGTAATCAGCTTGTAATGCAGCGCACAATTCAAATATACAACGGAGTTGTTCAGCCTTCGAGCTTGACCCCATTTAATTTAACGGCCAATCAAACCTATTACTTTGAATATACTACTGAAGATATTTCTATTGCTACTACCTTGTCAGCTTGCAGTGTGTCAACTTACAGAACATTACCGACAACCCTTTACCCTGCCGGCTTACATGTTAAATACCTGAGCAGCCTAAACCGCTTCGGGAATCTTTACAGAGGCTGGGGGCAATTTGTTTATAATTATAAATCCTACGACCCTTACGATGAAATGATACAGGATTCATTGGTGCTCAGTTCCGCTTATACAGATACCAGCCAGATAAACCCTGACACGGCCGATTATGATACGACTTCCCAGTATGTGTCAGGCCTGTTTACCACTTATGCCGCACGAGATCCCTTGAAAAGTGTATTTATTTACATGCAGCCCGTTGCAAAAGATTCGTGTTGGAAAGGGCATGGCGAACTGACACTTGTAAGTGCCACAGGTATTTCGCATACTGTAGAGGCTTACGATACATTACTTTCCGATAATCCTATCCCTTACATTGACGCACAAACACCTGCGAAAGCCATTAATAAGATAAATAAATCCGAGTCAACCTCATGGTTTGCCTCTCTGGGCGTTACATTTGGGCAATGGACGCCGAGCAGCAGTTACAACCATACTTCGGGTAACAATTATGCGTACTCTGATTTTATGGACATGAATGCCGATGGCTATCCTGATATTGTAGGTGTTGAACGGATACAATACTCCACTCCTCAGGGTGATATTAGCAACACAGTAACAAATGTATCTAATCACAATGGTATTTTTAATTCATCGTTTAGCTCAAACGGCCTGACATTCGGTACCTCATACATATTTAATAAGCAAGTACCCGGAAATAATAACAAAACGGCACGCAATAAAGCTGAAGGCAGTGGCAGCTTAACCGGCAGTATAGGATGGAGCGATGATGAAACGGAATATACTCTGGTGGATATAAACGGAGATGGCTTGCCCGACAAGGTTTCAAGCAATGGCAATGTGCGATTGAACCTGGGTTACAAGTTCGGTCCGGTGGAAGACTGGGGCTTTGATGCCGTGCAGGAAGGTAAAAGTATAAATTATGGCGCCAGTGGTGGTTCTGCTAACTCTTTCTCTTTCCTGAATTCAAGCATTAATGGGGGCTTAGGTACTTCATTTTCTGACAATAAATCTCTCAAACTTCTTATGGATATAAATGGTGATGGTCTTTCGGATATTGTTTACGATACCGCAGGTTATATTTATGTGCAGTATAACAAAGGGGCAGGTTTTTCCAGTCCTGCTCAGTTGGCTTTATCAACGAACGACAGTATAGGCAGAAGCAATTCTTACTCTGAAAGTGTCAATGCTGCCATCACTTTCGGGGTTGTATTGGGAGTACTGCCTATTAAAATACAGTTCAATCCCAAAGGCAATCTGGGGAGAAGTATAAATAAGGAGAAGGTTAAATTTATAGATTTAAACAATGATGGCTTCCCTGATTACACTGTGTCTGACAATAATGACGAAATTACAGTAAGGTATTCAGAGATAGGGTGTGCCAATATGCTCAATTCTGCCATAAACTACGCCGGAGGCCAAATGTTGCTTTATTACGAAACAACTCAGGGCAGTTTTGACAATCCACACCGCAGTATAGTTCTCGATTCTCTTGTTGTGCAAGATTACAAATACCAATCAAAGTCAATAAACACATTTGCTTACGACAGCGCTTATTATTGCAGGTACGATAGGGCTAACTTCGGTTTTAAGGTTGTTAATACCTACGCCTTCGACACTATAGCAACTTATCCCCTTTACCGTGTCAGTACTGAAAAATTTCATACCGATAATATTTTATTCAAAGGTCTTAAATACTACGACCTGATTTCTGATGCCAACGGCAATAAATATGTAGAAAATACATACAAATACTGTCTAAAAGATACAGCTGACGGCAGTGAAATAAATTGTCAGTTAAATATGTGCTCCAATAATTATGAGTATGGATATCCTGCCCTGAGTGAAGTAAATACCTATTATTATGAAGGTTCAGCCACAGCCACAAAACATACCAGAAAGCGCTATAAACATGGGCCCAAGGGTAATGTTATAACCTATTATAATGATGGCGAAGTAGGTTATAGCTATACGGATGATGATTTTTATGCAGAAATTACCTATCATACCGATTCCAATAACCTCAATATAACGGGTATTCCATCCGGTATTCAAGTGAAGGACGTTTTAGACAATCTTTTGCAAAAACGTGAGACTTTAATTAATTACAGCACAGGTAAGGTAACAGAAATGAAGATTTACTACGATGCAAGTCATTTTTCTGAATACGACCTAAGCTACGACAGTTATGGGAACATGTCATCAATAACCTATCCTCGAAATCTGAACAGTGAAAGGTATGAAAAATCATATACTTATGATACGGTGGTACACAGTTACCCTGTAGAAGTTTCGGATGTACATGGGTACACTTCAACGACAACCTATGACTATAAATGGGGTAAGCCGCTGGTAACTACAGATATTTCTGGTAATGACATGGAATTTACCTATGACAAGCGTGGCCGCTTAAAAACCATCAGAGCACCTTACGAAATTTACAATAGTAATGATTACTCTTTGAAGTATGCATACTGGGTTGACGACAGGCTCAATTTTTCAAATGATGACTTTTACTGGGCCCGCACCTCACATTACCTTTCCGATCACCCCACCAATGACATTGTTACAGTAGCCTTTTCCGATGGTTTTGGCAGGATAATTCAAACCAAGAAAGATGCTTTTATAGACGACACAGAAGTAATGGTGGTTTCAGGAGCTGTTAAGTATGATGCCTTTGGAAGAGAAAGCCTTAAATATTATCCCATTACAGAAAGTCTGGGACATGATACCATTTATAATGACACCCTCGATACCATTGCACCCACCCGTTTGTATTACGACATATTGGACAGGCAAACGAAAGTAGTACTTCCGAACAACGACAGCGCCTACAATACCTATGGCTTTGGTCAGGATAAATTCGGACATACGCAATTTGAAACAGTCTCGGTCGATTTTATGGGCATAAGCACCAGAACCTACACCGATGTGCGCAACCTCAAAACTTCAGTAAAGGCCCCCTACACAAGTTGGACTTATTTTGAGTTTGACCCTCTGGGGGCGCTTTTAAGCTCTTATGACCCCGAAGACAATGAAACCTCATACAGTTATGATTTGCAGGGCAGGCTATTGCAAAGAACCCACCCCGATGCCGGTGATACATATTTTACCTACGACGATGCCGGAAACATCATTGAAAAACAGACGCAGGTGTTGTACAATAATAGCCAAAGCATAACGTATGATTATTATTACAATCAACTTATATCAATAATGTATCCTGAAAATCCTCAACAAAATGTTAAGTACGCTTATGGCGATAACACAGCGGGCAACAATGCCGGCAAACTCATTTTGCAGGAAGATGCTACCGGCCTACAAAGTTTTTCTTACGGCAGAATGGGAGAATTGAAAAAAAATATTCGTACCTTTATAGTACCCAATGCAGGCCAATTAACTTTTGTAATGACTTACGAATATGACACATGGAACCGCACAAAATCAATCACCTATGCTGATGGGGAAGTTGTTTCTTATTTATATGATGAATGTGGTCAACTAAAAGAAATGAACGGCGTTAAAGGAAACAATAACTACTATTATATAACCGATTTGCAATACGATAAGTTTGGTAGTTGTGTTTTTAAAAAATACCGCAATGGCATCGAAACTACTTACACATATGAGCCTTACCGCCGCAGGTTGCAGAAAATTCTGGGCTATGACCCTAGCATGAGTGATACCATTCAATATGTAGATTATTCATTTGACAAAAACGACAATATTACGGATGTATATAAATACGCATCACGAGGTGTTAGTGGCAATCCATATTATGTTGATAATGCCTATTCTTATGACAGCCTTTACAGAGTAATATCCTCAAGCGGGGATATCAACAGCAACCAATACAGCTATGAATACTCAATGGAATATTCAAAGTCAGGGAATATTATGTCAAAAGATGTTGATGCATATGTTCTGACATTGCAGGGCGGGAATACAGTTAGTTACAGCTACGATTACGAATACAGCACCCCACATAAGATTTCTCAGATTAACGGAGGTGAAATTAACTTTGAATGGGATGCCAACGGCAATATGACCCGCTGGTACGATAATCATTTAGGCACATATCAAAGATTGGTGTGGGACGAAGAAAACAGGTTAAAGGCATTTCATAACAGCGAGGTTAATTTAAACTCATATTTATATGATGCCGCCGGTGAACGGACGCTAAAGCTGTATGGCACGTTTCAGTCAATGCTCGTTAATGGACAGACCTGGTATTATTTCTATGAAGTGAACAATTATACATTGTACACCAGCCCTTACATGGTGCTTACACCCGAAAGCTACACCAAGCATTATTATGTAGAAGGCGACAGGGTTGTGAGTAAAATTGGAGGTGGTTTTGCTTTAAACCCTTATAATATCGCTTCGCATGTGTTTGGATTTGATATTCAGGATGATAATGATTATTACGGAAAGAATGCCAACGATGTTGAAATGATTTTAGAAGATTTTAGCAATGCAGGAGTGGGCAACGATGTGGTTTTAGAGCCGCAGATAAAATACTGGACGGATAAAGCTGTTAAGCTTGATGAGGATGAAAAATCAATTTTCTTCTATCACAAAGACCATCTCGGTTCTTCAACACAAATAACAGACATGGAGACTTCGGTAATTCATCACATGGAATATATGCCTTACGGAGAAAACTTTTATGAAGAAAAAAGCCACTGGCAAACACCCTATAAGTTTAA